>JBEBHW010000551.1:0-3243 GCA_040081145.1 Burkholderiaceae bacterium | reverse complement strand
CGTTTTGCCCGTCGTCAAATCTGTTCCTCGGCAGCGGCCTGTTCGACTGGCAGCAGTGTGTCGACGCTGGCGTGACGGTGAGCCTGGCGAGTGACGTGGGCGGCGGCACGAGCCTGTCGATGCAGCGCACCATGGCCGACGCGTACAGGGTGCAGGCCCTGGCCGGGCGCAAACTCAGCGCCTGGGCATTGCTGCACGCGGCGACACGCGGCGCTGCGCTCGCGCTGGACTTGGGCGATGAGATCGGCAGCTTCGACGTCGGCTGTTCCGCCGATGTCTGTGCGTGGCACTGGGCCTCGGGCGAGGTCGCACAGCGGCGCATGGATGCAGCGCGCAATCTGCACGAGAAGCTTTTTGCGTGGCTGACGATGAGCGACGAAAGGTGCCTGGCTGCGACTTACGTGGCGGGGGTGAAGAAGAAGGGATAGTCGAGCGAGCCCGGCGCAGAACGGGCGGGAGCAAACAAGGCGCGGTCGAGGCGAACCACACTGGCAGGAGACAAGATGCAAACGGAACAGACGTTGCGGTTGGAACTGAAGGGCCTGAGCAAACAGTACCCCGCGGTCAAGGCGAACGACCGGGTGAGCTTGCGCGTCAAGCCCGGGGAAATCCACGCCGTGCTCGGCGAAAACGGCGCCGGCAAGTCGACGCTGATGAAAATGATTTACGGCGCGGTGCGCCCCGACGAAGGCGAGATCCGCTGGAACGGCGAACTCGTGCAAGTCGCAAGCCCGGCGCAAGCGCGCTTGCTCGGCATCAGCATGGTCTACCAGCACTTCAGCCTGTTCGACACGCTCACCGCGGCGGAGAACGTGTGGCTCGGTCTGGGCAAGGAGATCACGTTGCCCGAGGTGACTGCGCGCATCGGCAAGGTCGCTGCGACCTACGGCCTGGATGTGGAGCCGCTGCGCCCGGTGCATACCTTGAGCGTGGGCGAGCGCCAGCGCGTCGAGATCGTGCGTGCGCTGCTCACGTCGCCCAAGTTGCTGATCCTGGACGAGCCGACGTCGGTGCTCACGCCGCAGGCCGTTGAAAAACTCTTCGTCACGCTGCGCCAGCTTTCGGCGGACGGCTGCTCCATTCTCTACATCAGCCACAAGTTGGATGAGATCCGCGCGCTGTGCCACCACTGCACCGTGCTGCGCGGCGGCAAGGTGACGGGCGAAGTCGACCCCACGAAGGAAAGCAACGCAAGCCTGTCGCGCTTGATGATCGGCTCCGAGCCGCCCGAACTGCAGCACAAGGCCTCGAGCGCGGGCGCCGTGGTGCTTGCAGTCAACAATCTGTCGCTGCAGAAGCTCGATCAATTCGGCATGAACCTGCAGGGCATCTCGTTTGACGTGCGCGCCGGCGAGATCGTCGGCGTCGCCGGCGTGTCTGGCAACGGCCAGCAGGAGTTGATGGCGGCACTGTCGGGCGAAGACGTTCGCGCGGCGCCCGAGTCGATCAAGCTGTTCGGCAAGGGCATCGGTGCGCATTCACCGCGACGGCGGCGCAAGGAAGGCTTGAATTTCGTTCCCGAAGAACGCCTCGGGCGCGGCGCCGTGCCGATTCTTTCGCTCGCGCAGAACACGCTGCTCACACGCACCGCGGCGGTGAATCGCTGGGGGTGGATCAGCACCTCGCAGGTGCGCCTGCTCGCGGCGCAACTCATCAGCCGTTTCAACGTCAAGGCCGGCGGCACCGAGGCTGCGGCCAAGTCGCTGTCGGGCGGCAACTTGCAGAAGTTCATCGTCGGACGCGAAATCGACGCGAACCCGAAACTGCTGATCGTCTCGCAACCGACGTGGGGTGTGGACGTCGGTGCCGCGGCGCTGATCCGCGGCGAACTGCTGAAACTGCGCGATTCCGGGTGCGCGCTGCTCGTCGTGAGCGAAGAACTCGACGAATTGTTCGAAATCTCGGACCGCCTGATCGTCATCGCGCAGGGCCGAATGTCGCCGTCGATCGCGACCAAGGACGCGACGATCGAGCGCATCGGCGAATGGATGAGTGGGCTTTGGCGCGATCAGTCGGCTGCCGCCACAGGAGGTCAACATGCTCATGCTTGAAACGCGCCCCCAGCCGTCCAAGGTGATGTCGCTCGGCTCGCCGCTGATCGCCCTGCTGCTCACGGCCATCATCGCCGCGCTGCTGTTCGCCGCGCTGGGCAAGGACCCGGTGAAGGGACTGGGCATCTTCTTCGTCGAACCCTTGAGCGGCTGGCGCCAGGTGAGCGAAGTGCTGCTCAAGGCGACACCGCTGATCGTCATCGCCTTGGGGCTGGCCGTGTGCTACCGCTCCAACGTGTGGAACATCGGTGCCGAGGGGCAGTATCTGCTCGGCGCACTCGCCGGCGGTGGCGTCGCGCTGTGGCTGACGACACAGGGCATCGTCTTGCCGAAGATCATCGCCGTGCCGCTTGTGCTTCTGGGCGGCGTGATCGGCGGAATGGCGTGGGCGGCGATCACGGCGCTGCTGCGGGATCGCTTCAACGCGAGTGAAATTCTCGTGAGCCTGATGCTCGTCTACGTGGCGCAACAACTCGTCAACTACCTCGTGTTCGGCCCCTGGAAAGACCCTCAGGGATTCAACTTTCCGCAGACCAAGACGTTCGACGCGTCGACCTGGCTGCCCACCCTGATGACGGGAACGCGGCTGCACATCGGCTTCGTCGTCGCGCTCGTCGCGACCGCATTGATGTGGGTCTTCATGTTTCGCCTGTTCCGCGGCTTTCAATTGCAGGTGGGCGGGCTCGCACCGGCGGCGGCGCGCTACGCGGGCTTCTCGGCACGCACCTCGCTGTGGACGGCGATGATGCTCTCCGGAGCCCTGGCCGGCCTGGCCGGGGCGATGGAAGCGGCCGGGCCGCTGCGCCAGATTACGCCGCATATTTCCACGGGCCTGGGCTTCACCGCGATCATTGTCTGCTTCGTCGGGCGCCTGCATCCGGTGGGCATCGTCTTCGCCGGAATGCTGCTGTCGATGATGCTCATCGGCGGCGAACTCGGCCAGTCGCGCCTGGGCCTGCCTAACGCGTTGACGGGTGTGTTTCAGGGCCTGCTGCTCGTGCTGCTGCTCGCCTGCGACACGCTGATCCACTATCGGGTTCGGCTGCGCCGGACGATTGCACCTTGAAGCAGGAGAACGTCGATGAATAATGAAATTGCATTGCTGATCGCCGCGACCTTGGCTTCGGGAACGCCGCTGGCCATCGCCGGCCTGGGGTTGTTGCTCAATGAAAAGGCCGGCGTTCTCAATCTC
>JBEBHW010000550.1:0-3246 GCA_040081145.1 Burkholderiaceae bacterium | reverse complement strand
CTCCAGGCGCGTGGCACGTTTGTCGAGATCGAAGGGGTAATGCAGCCTGCGCCGGCACCGCGCTTCTCGCGCACACCGTCGGCCAAGCCAACGCCCCCCGTCGACGCGCGCCCCGACAACGCGGCGCACGCGTTGAACGGTTGGCTTGCGCCGGAGCGCATCGCCGACCTCAGCTCCAGCCGATTCTTCGAGTCGACGAAGTAGGGCGTCCCGTGACAGCACCTTCGCCGGCCGCAGGCGCACCCTCGCTCGCACCCTTTGGCGTGCGCAGCTTCCGCTTCCAGTGGCCGGCAGACCTCGCAACGTCGTGGGCGTTCGAGATGGAAACGCTGATCCTCGGCTGGTACGTGCTCAGCGCGACGGGCTCGGTACAGCAGCTCGTGATCTTCGGTGCGCTGGCGTGGCTCGGGTCGCTGATTTCGCCGTTCTTTGGCGTCGTGGGAGACCGCATCGGCATGCGCGCGCTGCTCTGCGCCACGCGCGCAGCCTACGCGCTGCTCGCGCTGGTGCTGACGGCGCTGACCTTGAGCGACGCGCTGTTGCCCTGGCATGTGTTCGCGATCGCTGCGCTCGCCGGCCTGGTTCGTCCCTCCGACATGATGATTCGCTACGTCCTGGTTGGGCAGACCATGCGCCCCGAGCTGCTGATGGGCGCGCTCGGCATTTCGCGCACCACGTCCGACACGGCACGCGTCGCGGGTGCGCTCGCCGGCACGGGCGGCGTGGCGCTCTTCGGCATGGGCGCGGCCTATGTGGTCGTGACGGCGATGTATGTCGCCGCCTTCCTGCTGTCGCTCGGCGTTGCTGGCTCGCCCCCTCGCGCACCGCAAAACAAGGCGGACGGCGCAGCGGTGAAGACGCTCGCCGGCCTGCAACAGGCGGTCAGCTACGTCTGGAACAAACCCGATCTGCTGGGCGCCTTCAGCATGGCCTTCCTCGCCAACCTGCTCGCGTTTCCATTCTTCCTGGGTCTGCTGCCCTACGTTGCCAGAGATGTCTACGCGATTGGCCAGGCAGGCCTGGGCTACCTCGCCGCGGCCTTCGCCGCAGGCGCGCTCGCCGGCTCGCTGCTGCTCGCGGCGCGGCGCCTGCCTCTGCGCGCTGGGCGCGCAATGCTCTACAGCGGCGCCGCCTGGTTCGTCGCGATCCTGCTGTTCGGCCAGACCCGGTCCGTGGGCAGCGGGCTCGTGCTGCTCTTCGTGTCGGGGTTCGCGCAAAGCCTGTGCCTCACGCCCCTTGCCGCAGTGATGTTGCGTGCGTCCAGCGAAGAGATGCGCGGCCGCGTGATGGGCATGCGCATGCTCGCGATCTGGGGCTTGCCGCTCGGGCTGCTCGCGGCCGGGCCGGTGATTGAGCGCTGGGGCTACGCCGCCTCCACGCTGATTTACGCCGGCCTCGGACTGGCGGCAACCTTCGCCCTCGGCTACCGTTGGCGCAGTGCGCTTTGGCAGCATTCGGCTGCTGCCAATTTGTAAATCTAGGCGCCGAACTGGCGCGGCACTGAACCCCGAATCGTCGAGCCTTGTTCAAGGCCGCGGCGACCCGGGTGAGCGCCTGCAGGGCATTCTTGTTCAGCTTGTCGCCTGGGCGCGATGCGCTTGGCGTCTTCGGCGCTGCCGGTGCACCGCTCCGAAGCGCAGCCCGCGCCAGCTCAAGCCGGCACGAAGGTGTAGTTGAAGGTCGGCAGCCAGCCGCTGAAACTGGTGGTCCGGTTCGGCAACTGAAGCGCGCCCGGCGCGAACCCCTGGTTCGAGATCGACGGCAGCCAGATGAAGGTGGCATTCACGCCGATCTCGGGCAGGCCGTTTTGCGTCCAGGTGCCGGGAATCGGCGTCTGCGGATCGAGCACTTCGAGGCCGATGCGGTCTTGCGCCGCGGTGGTCGTGAAGTCGTTCGTCGCCGGAATCGGCTCCCAGGTCATCTGGAAATTCAGCGCCACAGTCGTCACCTGTCCTTCGTGGGTGGGTTGCGTAGACCCGTCGCGGTTGCGGCAGGGCTTGTGGCGAAGGATGCGGCGTGGCCGTTAGGCAATCGTTAAAGGGCTTCTGCGGAAGGCGACTGACTATCCGCTGCATCGGCGCGTGCAAGGCCGAGCAAGCACCCTCACGGCGGTGAGTCGGCGCCGGGCGTTTTTGGCCCTCTGGCCGCAGCGACTCAGTTGCCGAATCCGTCCGCCACCCGAACGTCGATGAGCCTCGGCCCACCCGGCGCGGGCTGGCGCAACGCCGCCATCACGTCGGCCGGGCGTTCGACGCGCATCGCGGGAACGCCCATCGACTGCGCGAGCCCGACGAAGTCGATCACCGGGTCGCGCAAGTCCATGCCGATGAACTTCTCTGTCTTGCGCATCGACACCAGGCGCTCCTTCAGGATGCGATAGCTCTGGTTGTTGCAGATGATGTAGGTGATCGGCAATTTGTAGTGTGCCGCTGTCCAGAGTGCCTGGATCGTGTACATCGCGCTGCCGTCGCCGACCACCGCGTAGACCGGGCGTTGCGGCAGCGCGAGGCTGACGCCGACCGCGCCCGCCATCGCGAAGCCGATTCCGCCCGACGCCAGTCCGTGGAAGCTCTGCGCGTCACGCACGCGCAGAAAGCTTTGCAACGAGGCCGTCGACGTCAATCCTTCTTCGACGACCACAGCGTCCTTGGGCAGCGCGTCGGCAATCTGCATCATCAGAAAGCGCGGGTCGATGGGCTGGGTGTCGGCGCGCGCGGCCATGTCGGCGACGAGCTTGGCGCGCTTGGCCGTCCAATTGTTTTTCGCCACCTCGGCGAATCGGTTCTGCGCCGCGCTTACCTGGTCCGCATTCATCTTGTGGCGCAGCAGCGGAAGGAGCGCGCGCAACGTTTCCTTCACGCTCGCGTGGATGGCGATCTCGGTCGGATAGTTCTTGCCCAGTTCGGCGTCGCGCTCGGAGATGTGCACGATGGGCAGGCCCTCGGGCAGCGCGTCGAGTGGGCTGTACACCGACATGCGCAGCATGTCGCCGCCCAGGTTCACCGCCAGGTCGTAGGGCATCAGCGCCGCGCGCGCGACCGACTGGGTGCGGGTCAGCGAGCCCATGAACGCCGGGTGCTCGGAGGCGAAGTGCGCGGCGTAGGCGACGGTTTGTTGATACACCGGCGCGCCCAGAACTTCGGCGAGTTCCTCGGCTTCGCGAAGCGCGTCGCGAGTCGCGAGTTCGTGCCCGGCGATGAGCACCGGGCAACGCGCCGCGAGCAGGCGCTCCGCAAGCTTGTCGAG
>JBEBHW010000549.1:0-3247 GCA_040081145.1 Burkholderiaceae bacterium | reverse complement strand
CCCTGGACGAGCTGACTCTGCTGCGCTACGTGCAATACCAGCGCGCGCTGGCGGACGATCGCAAGTTCCAGCGGCGCTGGATGCAGCCGGTGAACGTGCTAAAAGGCAAGCACAAACTGCTTGTCGAAGCGGACGAAGGCGTTCACGCCTACACCGCGCCAGGCCTGGCCGCGCTGCAACCGGTGCTGTCGGGAGGCTTGACGACTTACGGCTCGCAAACCCACCCCGCCGACGGCACGGCGGGGGCGCTCGTGTGCGGCGGCGCGCGCGCCCGCGACCTGGCGCAGGGCGAGGGCGTGGTGCGCCTGCTCGCGGCGGGGTTTGCGCGGGCCGAGAAAGCGCGCATGCCCAAGGCTGCAACGCTGGCCGCGCAGCGCGCGCTCGCCAGCGCCGGTGTGCCCATCGAACAGGTCAAGCACGTCACGACGCACAACCCGTTTGCCGTGAACGACTTGTGGTTCGCGCAGCAAACCGGCTACGCGCTGGAGCGCATGAACGCTTTCGGCTGCAGCCTGATCTTCGGCCACCCGCAAGCGCCCACCGGGCTGCGCTCAATCGTCGAGCTGGTGCACACGCTGCGCGAAGCAGGGGGCGGTATCGGCCTGTTCACCGGTTGCGCTGCGGGGGACACTGGCGCTGCGCTCGTGATCTCGGTTGAGTAGGCGTTTGGGCGGCTGAAAACTGCCCGTTGCTGCCAATCGTCAGACCGCGAATCTGGTCACCCGTGCGGATCGACGCAAATCGGCTGCGCAAGGTCGGCGTCGAAATTCATCAGCACGCTTGCCAACTCCAGCGAGCGCCAGAGTGGCGCGGGCATCTGCAGGATGTCTTCGCAGGTCTTGGAGTGCCGCACCCAGTCGCCGATCTGGGCGTGCTGGTCGGGCGTGAGCAGGCCCAGGCCGAACATTTCGTCGATCGTTTTCATGGGTTCCTCCTCAGCACGCTTGGCGGCGTATGGCATGGCATCGATCATGGCATGCGGTGGACGGCTCGTGGCGTGGTAACCCGCAACCTCGTCACGCGGCGACGAAGCGCAGCAGCGAAATTTCCGACGCCGCGCCCAGGCGCAGCGGCGGCCCCCAGTAGCCGGTGCCGCGACTCGTATAGACCCACATCGTGCGCAGCCGGTGCAGGCCCGCCGTGTAGGGCTGTTGCAGCCGCACGAACAGACTGAAGGGCCAGTATTGGCCGCCGTGGGTGTGGCCCGAGAGCTGCACGTCGAACCCGGCGTCAGCCGCTGCTTCGGCGCTGCGCGGTTGGTGCGCGAGCAAGATCCGCAGCCCGGCGTCGGCTGGCGCACCGGCGAGCGAGCGCAACGCATCGCTGCGGTGGCCGGGAACAAAGTGGTGTGCGCTGTAGTCGGCAACGCCCGCCACTACGAGCGTCCCTCCGGCGTGATGCAAGACGACGTGTTGATTGATCAGCACGCGCAGGCCCAACGTCGACAGCAGCGCAAGCCACTCGATCGCGCCGCTGTAGTACTCGTGGTTCCCCGTGACAAAAAACGTGCCATGCCGTGAGCGCAACGCGGCGAGCGGCGCAACGTCGTCGCGCAAGTCGGTGACGCGCCCGTCGACGAGGTCGCCAGTCAGTGCCACGGCGTCGGCGTTCAAGCGGTTCACGGCGTCGACGATTCTTCGCACATAGGGCGCCTTGACGGTCGGGCCGACGTGAATGTCGGTGATTTGCGCGATCGTGAAACCTTGCAGCGCCACGGGCAAGCCGGCAATTGGCACATCGACGCGGCGCACACGCGCCGTGCGGCGCGCACCCACCAGACCCCACAGCGTGGCCAGGCCGGCCAGTGCCGGTACCGCGAACGCAGTCTGCGCCGCGAGCGAGGGCCAACCGAACGGCCAGGCGAGCAGCAGAAGCAAGTCGCGCAGCAGCGTCACCACGAGCAGCATGGAGAACAGGCCCAGCGTCAACATCCCGGCCCAGCTCCAGCGGTCGGCAGCGGCCCGATCGCGCGCCCGCCGCCCCAGAAACGCCGCCGGAATCAGCGCCAGCGACAGGACGAGCAGGGCGCAAAACAAAGTCGCCACGGCCGGCCCGGGCAGCTGCGGCGCGATGCGCCAGCCGATGTACAGGTGCAGAAGCGCGAGCAGGAGGATGGCAAACATCGGGGCCACATGGTGCCACGAGCGGCGGATTCAAGTGCCGCAGGTCAGCGCGGGCGGAGGCGCCAAACTCGCGCCGCGTAAGATTCGGCCAATGACGAACCTCACCGACACGCCCGACGCCATCAAACAAGATCGCCTGTGGCGCGACAACGGCTGGACCGCACGCGTCATCAAGAACAATGACGACGACGGCTGGGCCGTGGAAATGCTCAAGGGCAACGAGCCCGAACCCGCGCTCGTCGGGCCTTGGACGATGGGGCGAGACAAGAAAAACCCCAAGCCGCTGGACAGCGCGGCGTTCAACACCTTGGTGAAGACCGCCACGGAGGTGGTGCGCCGGCACGAGCAGCATTTGCACGCGATGCTGCACAAGGAATGCAGCGTCGTGACGGCGTCGGGCGAACGCATCAACGTCACGCTGGACATCGTCGCCAGTGACGACGACCCGCACGCGCTGCTCGCTGCGCACGACGCTGCCGGCGCGATGCTCGCGCAGGTGCGTGTCGCGCCTGGGTTCAAGCTGAATGCGACGAGTGCGGGCGCCTGGATTGACGCCGGTTTCAGGAGACCGCAGTGACCGCCGCGAGCGCAACCCCCGGGCCGGCACCGGCCGACGCCGACGCCGTGCTGTACGCACGCGACGAGCGCGGCGTCGTGAGCTTGACGCTGAACCGGCCCGCCAAGCGCAACGCTCTGGACGACGCGCTGATGGGCGGGCTGCTCGCCGCGCTCGCGCGCGTCGACGCCGACGCCGACGCGCGCTGCGTCGTGTTGCGCTCGGCGCACGCCAAGGTGTTTTCGGCGGGCGGCAACCTGGACGGCTTTGCCGAAACGCAAAGCGTGTTGAGCCGGCACCGGCGCAATGCGAGTCTGGGCGTGCTCGTGCAGCGCCTGGGCCAGCTGAAGGTCCCGGTGATCTGTGCGTTAGGTGGCGACGCGCTCGCCGGCGGTCTGGGCCTCGTGCTGGCGTGCGACATGGTCGTCGCGCGCGCCGGCGTGCACATCGGCACACCCGAAGTCAATGTCGGCGTGTTCCCGTTCATGATCTCGGCGCTCCTGCAGCGCAATGTGCCGCGCAAGCGCGTCGCGCAGCTGTGTTTCATGGGCGAGCCGATGCCCATCGA
>JBEBHW010000548.1:0-3258 GCA_040081145.1 Burkholderiaceae bacterium | reverse complement strand
GCGAACATGCCGAGCAGCATCGGCAAGTCCATCGGCATGCCCACGAGGCGATAGCCCTGCGGCGCGGCCATCAAATACATCGGCAGGTGGCCGATCACACCCGCGGTGATCGCGATCGCACCGATCCAGAACGCCACCGGGTGGTGAAAACTTACCCCGCCCAGAGACGCGACACCGTGGCGATGGTTCATGTGCGGTCCCGGTTACCCGCCGTCTGCCGCGGACGCTGCAGACGCAGCCGGCAGCGCCGGCGTGAGGCCATGTGCGCGCAAGTAGTCGCTCACGCCGTCGCTGCCGGTGTCGGTGATGGCGCTGCTTCCGTAGGCCGGTGTCGGCGGCAGCGGCGCCGCTGCGCGCTCGACACGACGCCGGTTGCCAACCAGCACCTCGCCCGCGGGCAAGACCCACACCGACGCGATGCGCCAGCGTTTGGCGCAACGCCGGTCCGGCGCGTAGCGCACGATGAGGTTCGCCTGGCTCGACAGCAAGGCCATCACGTCGATCGGCTGACTGCGCATGTCCAGATCGAGCACCGGGTCGTCTTGCGACCAGTACTCGTGCTCGAAGTGCAGGGTCTGCGCCATGCGGGCCAGCACCTGCGACAGCGTCGCGCCCTTGCTCGTCAACTGAATGCCTTGCTTGCAGCCGAGCGCTGCGACGCGCAGCGTCGCATCGGACGCGTCGCCGCGCGCCGGCGCTTGGGCGTATGTTGCGCCCGCGGCGAGCAACGCGGCGACGCTCAGCGCAGCCGCAGTGGCGAGCCGAACGCGCGCAGCGCGTGTGCAGCGCCCGGCGCGACGATGGCCATCTGCGCGGCGTGCGAAGTTCACTTGGCCACCTTCGGATAGATCTCGAACACGCCGAGTTCGAGACCGGACTTGTGCAGCTCGAAGCTGAAACGTCCGGTGCGCTTCGCGGTGAAGTTCAACGTCACGGGTCTGCCGGCTTGCAGGTGCGCATGCAGGTTGTAGCCGTGCACGTGCAGTTCGTCGGCGCGGTCCGACACGATCGTCAAGACGACCGAGTCGTTGCGCTCGAGTTTCACGAGGTTCGGCCCCGAGACCAGCTTGCCGCCCGCGACGACGAGGTCGACCTGCTTGGGCGCGTCGGCCGCACGCGCAGTGTGCGCGAACGCCACCGCAGCACCGAGCACGGCGAGCGCGACGCGCCGGTTGAATTGCAGGTTATTGGTTTTCATCAGCTCGCCGGCGACAGCGGCAACGACAGGATCCACAACCCCAGCGTCGTGAACAGGACCATCAGCACGAGCATCGGCAGCTGGCTCGCCGCCGCGCGGCGCGGCGTCGCAAAAGTCTGCAGCGCTTCGACGTGTGCGAGGTAGACGCTGACGATGTGGCCGAGCAGGATCAGCGCGACCTGGGTGTGCCAGATCGCTTCGACGTCGACGACGAACGGCTCGATCGCCCAGGCGCCCGTGCCGAACAGGTTCCAGCCCAGGCCCAGCGGGTCCGACACGAGGCGCACGATCTGCCCGACCTGCGCGAGCAGCAGCGTGTAGTAGTGCGTCACGTGGTAGACGAACGCGATCGGCACGAGCGACAAGCCGAAGCGCAACACGAGATCGTGAACGCCGAGCGCCGAGCGCGCGACCCAGCGCGCGACGGCGACGAAGGCAACGAACACGAGCAGATAGGCAAGCGGTGAAATCAACATCGACAGCCATTGCCACACGTAGTAAAGCTGCGTCGACAGCGCATACTGCTGGCCCGCAGCCGGGCTGAACAGCGGCGCGATTCCCGGGTAGATGCCCTTCCAGAACACGCTGACCCACGGCAGCGTGGCATGCAGGCCGTCGAACGCGGTGGAGGAGAGCATGAAGAGCACGAACAACACGAGGCTCACGTGGTCGGCGCGTTCGTCGAGCAAGCCGCGAAACGGCGCGCGCCAGCGCGGCGCGCCGGGTCCTTCAGCGCGCAACTCCGGGTCCCACGGTCGGGCCCAGATCGACATCTTGCCCATCAAGCGCAGGAACACAGCGAAGAATTCGCCATGTCGAAACCAGTCGCGCGTGCCGATGAGCCAGGCGCCGGCAACGTTGACTGCGGTGTAGGCGAGCAGCGCGAGCGCCAGGCCACGCGGCTGGAGTCGGGCGAAAAGCTCGATCCAGATGAACGCCATGTAGAGCAGCAGCGCGGGATAGCAACCCAGCGCCTGCGGGTAACGCACGCGGCCCTCGAAGGCCCGCCCGCGCAGCGACTCGATTCCCCGCACCAGCACCTTCCACGGATTGACCGCCGCGTAGAAGTCGCCGACGACGGCGATGACGTAAGGAACGCCGAGAACGAAGACGATCCAGAAGAACGTCATGTTGAAGTTGGCGTAAGGGTTTTGCGTTCCCAACAGGCCGCTGGCGATGCACAGAATCAGCAAACCCAGGCTCAGCGCGCGCGCAGCGCGCAAGCCCCAGCCGGCACCCGGCGCCACAGCAGCCGAGCCGGCGCTGACCGCGGCGACGCGCCCGAGCGCGGGAACACCGGCAAACACGCCGACGATCACGAACGACAGCACGAGCGCCGCCGCTGCGCCGCCCGCGTACAGCGAAAACGGCACCGGCAGCGTGTACGGCGGCGCGAACGAATGCGCCGCCGCCACGCCGGGCAACAACACCAGCATGGCGAAAAGAAAGGCCCAGCGGCAGTCAGGCAGTTTCATGAAATTCGGAGAGATGCGGACCGCCGCCTTGCGGGCCCTGGCACAGGATAGGCGCCCGCCCGAAGCGCGACCACGCGTGCTTTCCCGGTGACGCACGTAACCGTCGCCCGCGCCGTCTGCGGACTCGATTTCACTGGAGGTGTGCGCGCCGGGCAGCGACACGTCAGCCGCGCGCAACGGCCGGGCTGCGCGGCTTGAAGATCGGGTCATCGGCGGGCCACGCCGCACGTGCCGGCTGGCGCTGCGCATAGCGCGCCAGGTTGTCTTGCAGAAACTGCGGCGTCGCGCTGCCGCGCGCAAGCGTCGCGATGATTTGTTGTTGCACCTGGACCGCGCCGTTGAAATCGCCCGCCTGCGCCAGTGCCATCGCGAACGTTTGTCCCACTTCGGCGCTGTTCGTGCGTTCGCGCAGCGCGCGCGCCAGCGCGAGCGCGCGGCGGCCGTCGCGAACGCCTGGATCGGCCGACGTCGCCAGAAGCCGCGCCAGCGCGTTGGCTGCGCCCGCGTGCTCGGGGTCCGCGGCAACGCCGCGCTCGAGTTCGGCGCGCGCGTCGCGGTCGCGCCCCAGGCGCAGCGCTGCAAGCG
>JBEBHW010000023.1:0-13927 GCA_040081145.1 Burkholderiaceae bacterium | reverse complement strand
GAAGCGCAACGAGACCAACGAAATCTTCATCCCGGTCGCCGAACGGCTCGGCCACGAAGTGCTCGAATTCGCCAACGTGACCAAGGGCTACGGCGACCGTGTGCTCATCGACGACCTCAGCTTCAAGCTGCCCGCGGGCGCGATCGTCGGCATCATCGGCCCCAACGGCGCCGGCAAGTCGACGCTGTTCCGCATGCTCTCGGGCAAGGAAAAGCCCGACAGCGGCGAGGTGAAGATCGGCCCCACCGCCAAGATGGCGTTCGTCGAACAAAGCCGCGAAGAACTGCAGTCGGACAAAACCGTCTGGCAGGACGTGTCAGGCGGCCTGGACAACATCACGGTGGGCAAGTTCGTGATGCCCTCGCGCGCTTACCTCGGGCGCTTCAACTTCAAGGGCAACGACCAGCAAAAGCTCGTCGGCTCACTTTCAGGCGGCGAACGCGGCCGGCTGCACCTGGCGAAAACGCTCGCCAAGGGCGGCAACGTGCTGATGTTGGATGAGCCGAGCAACGACCTGGACGTGGAGACGCTGCGTGCCTTGGAGGACGCGCTGCTCGAATTCGCCGGCAGCGTGATGGTCATCAGCCACGACCGCTGGTTCCTGGACCGCATCGCGACGCACATCCTCGCGTGCGAAGGCGATTCGAAGTGGGTCTTCTTCGACGGCAACTACCAGGAATATGAAGCGGACAAGAAACGGCGCCTGGGCGAAGAGGGCGCGCGGCCGAAGCGGGTGCGGTTCAAGGCGTTGAAGTAGACCCAGCCGTCACCCCGGCGAACGCCGGGGTCCAGCGCTGGCAGGGCATCACTCTGAGTCAGTGGATCCCGGCGTTCGCCGGGATGACCGGTGCATGCCTCTCAAGGAAAGGTGGCTCTGCCACTTTCCTTGATCCCCACGGGGGACGGTCGCCGCGAGGCGGCGGCCTTGGGGCGCTCAGAAGTGAACCCCGCGCATCATCTGCGCCATCGCGATCGCTTCGGGGGACAGTGTCGGCTTTGCCGCTTTGTCGCCTTTCGCCGCGGCGCTGTCGGGGAACATGCGGAACGTCGTGTTCATGATGATTTGCGTGATGCGCGGCGCCACGGCGTGCAGCACTTCGCCGAAGATGCCCAGGCGCGTTGCGACGCGAACCGGTTTGTCGATGCACGCCTGGATGATCATGTCGGCCGCCTCTTCGGGTTGCAGCAGCGGCATGTTGTCGTAGATTTTCGTCGGCGCCGTCATCGGCGTGCGCACGAGCGGCATGTTCACCGTCGTGAACGTGACGCCCAGGTCGGCGAACTCGCTCGACGCGCAGCGCGTCCACGCATCCAGCGCTGCCTTGCTCGCCACGTACGCGGCAAAACGCGGCGCGTTGACGAGCACGCTGATCGAGCTGATGTTGACGATGTGACCGCGCTTCTTCGCCACCATGCCCGGCAGCAGGCCCATCGTGACGCGCAAGCTGCCGAAATAGTTGAGCTGCATGGTGCGCTCGAAATCGTGGAAACGGTCGTAGCTCGACTCGATCGCGCGGCGGATCGAACGCCCGGCGTTGTTGATGAGGAAGTCGACGCCGCCGTGCTCCTCGTTGAGCGTCTTCACGAATGCCGCGCAGCTTGCTTCGTCGGAAATGTCCACCGAATAGCTGAAGACTTTCGCGTCTTTGCCGGCTTGCGCCTTGATGTGATTCACCGCTTCGCCGAGCTTGTCTTCGCCGCGTGCGCAGATGATCGTCGTCGCACCCGCCTCGGCGAAGCGGCACGCCGCCGACAAGCCGATTCCCGACGAGCCACCGGTCACGAGAACGACCTTGCCGCCCACCGTGCCTTTGAGGCTGCGGTCGACGAACAGCGCCGGGTCAAGGTGGCGCTCCCAGTAGTCCCACAGCACCCAGGCGTAGTCGCGCAGGTTCGGGCACGTGATGTCACTGCCTTTGAGCGCGGCGTCGGTCTCGCGCCGATCGAAGCGCGTCGGGTAGTTGACGAAGGTGAACATGTCGGGCGGCAGGCCCAGGTCTTTGATCACCGCGTTGCGCACGCGGCGCACCGGCGCCAGTGCCATCAAGCCCTTCTTCACGCTCTTCGGGATGAAGCCAAGCAGCGCCGCATTCACAAACAAGTTCATCTTCGGCGCGTGCGCCGCCTTGGAGAAGATGTCGAGCACGTCGCCAACGCGGTATCCCACCGGGTCGACGAGGTGATAGCACTTGCCGTTCGTTTCGGATTGGTGGCTGATGTGGTCCAGCGCGGCGACCACGAAGTCCACCGGCACGATGTTGATGCGCCCGCCTTCCAGACCCACCGACGGGAACCACGGCGGCAGGATCTGCCGCATGCGCTGGATCAGCTTGAAGAAGTAGTACGGCCCGTCGATCTTGTCCATCTCGCCGGTCTGCGAGTCGCCGACCACCAGTGCCGGCCGGTACACGGTCCAGGGTTGCTTGCACTCCTTGCGAACGATCTTCTCGCTCTCGTGCTTGGTCATGAAGTAGGGGTGGTCCAAGCCTTCGGCTTCGTCGAACATGTCTTCGCGGAATACGCCTTCGTAAAGGCCCGCCGCGGCGATCGAGCTGACGTGGTGCACGTGCTTGGCGCCAATCGCGCGCGCAAACTCGACCATGTTGCGCGTGCCTTCGATGTTCACCTGGACTTGCGACGCCTCGTCGGCCGACAGGTCGTAGACCGCGGCGAGGTGGTACAGATGGTCGATCTGGCCCTCGAGCAGCTTGCGCGCGTCGGCGCTCACGCCGAATTTCTTCGCCGTCAAGTCGCCGTAGACCGGGATCGCCCGGCCCTTCGGCGCGTCCCAGTAGGCGAGCAGCGCGGGGACCTTGGCTTCGCTCTCGCGGCGCAGCAGGAAGTGGACGGTCGCGCCACGCCGCGCCAGCAAGGCCTTGACGAGGCGTTTGCCGATGAAGCCGGTGGCGCCGGTCACGAAGTACTGCATGGAGGGTTCCTTCCAATGGAGTGCGATGCGCCGATTCTTGTCCAGACTTCGTGCCTTGATGCCACGCGCTTTCCCCAAGGCGCGACGCGTCGAGGTAGAGCGTTCTCACTAGAGAATCGGGGTGCGCGATTGGCCATGGACTCCTATAGTCCCCGGCTACCGTGCCGCGCCGGGTGCGTCGCACCCCCTTAACCCCTGCAACCCGAGGACACCCACCATGGTCAAGAAGCTCACACAAACGGCGGAAAAACAGGCAGCAGGCGCTGCAGGGCTGTTCGACAACGTCGACGCTGCCAAACTTGCAGGCTCGGTGAAGGAGTCCGCGCAGCAGATCTGGCTCGCCGGAATGGGTGCCTTTGCCAAGGCGCAGGCCGAAGGCGGAAAAGTCTTCGAGGCCCTCGTCAAGGAGGGAACGAACCTGCAGCGCAAGACGCAGAGCGTGGCCGAAGAAAAGCTCAGCGAAGTCTCGAGCAAGATGAGCGGCATGGCCAGCGAAGTCCAGGCGCGCGCCGGCCAGCAGTGGGACAAGCTGGAGAACATCTTCGAAGAGCGCACCTCCAAGGCCCTGAAGAAGTTGGGTGTGCCTTCGGCGATGGACGTCGCGGCGCTCTCGGTGCGCATCGACCAGCTCGCCGCGCGGCTAGGCCCCGCCGCTACCGGCAAGGCGGCACCCGCCAAGCGCGCCGCGGCGAAAACGCCAGCCAAGCGCCTCGCCAAGCGTCCCGCCAAGCGCGCCGCGTAGTTGCGCGCACCAGCCGCCCGGCGCGGCTGGCAATTTGGCGCGTTTCCCTGGGGCCGGCACGCGCAGCTCGCGCCCGGCGAAAGACGCGGACCCGGCAATCCGACCACAATAGTGCTTATTCGCGCGCGTCGGCCGACGCGCCGTTGGTCAATTCGTCGGACCCGGAAACATGAGCTTGAATTCCTGCGTTTGTTTCGCACTTCGCCCCGTGCTGCTTTGCCTGGCCGCCGCAGGGTGCGCAAGCCTCGACAATCCCGCTGCGGCGCCCAGTACCGCGGCGTCAGTGGCCAGCACGGCGGCGCCCCAAGTGGCGCAAGCCGCAGCGCCGGCAGTCTTCGCCACCCCCGCCACCCCCGCGGCTCCGGCGGCTTCCGCGGTCGCCGCGGTCGCTGCTGCGGCGCCCGCTGCTGGCGCATCGGCACCCGCTGCCGCGCGGCCTGACCCGAGCGCCCCCAAGCCGTTCGACGAAGTCATCAAAGGCGCGACCGCGCAGCCGGGCTTTTTCGGGCTGTGGCGCAAGGACGAGAAGCTCTGGTTGGAGATTGCGCCCGAGCAACTCGACAAACCCTTTTTACTGTCGGCGAACATTTCGCACTCCGTGGGTGAGCGCCGCCTGTACGGCAGCTGGATGGGCCCGTCGTGGCTCGCCGCCTTCCGTAAGATTGGCAGCCAGCAGATCCAATTGATTGCCCGCAGTACGGACTACGTTGCCCGGGGCGCGCCGATGGAAGCGGTGGTTGAGCAGGCGTTTTCGCACAGCCTGCTCGCCTCGGCGATGATCGCGAGTGCGCCGCATCCGCAGCGCAATTCGATTTTGATCGACGCCTCATTCCTGCTCGGCGACATCGCGGGGTACTCGACGCAACTCGAGCGCGCGTTTCGCCTCCCCTACGGCTTGGACCGCGGCAATTCGTTCTTCGAGAAGACCCGCGTCACCGATGACTTGACGACGCTGAATGCGCGGCTGCACTTCGGCATGGCGCGTTTGCCCGCGCCGTCGCTGATGCCGGGCCCCACGCCCCAGCCCACGCCGCCGAGCGCGCCGCCCGACGCGCGCAGCTTCTTTGTCGGCATGGTCTACAGCTTCACGAAACTCGCCGGCCAGCCGATGGCGCCGCGTCGGACCGACCCGCGCCTGGGTCACTTCTTCGACGCCGTCACCGACCTGAGCACTGACCTGGATGCGAACCCGAAGCGCCACTACATCAAGCGCTGGCGCCTCGAAAAGAAAGATCCCTTGGCAGCGCTGTCGGAGCCCCAGCAACCCATCGTCTACTGGCTCGACAAGAACATTCCGCTGCGTTACCGCGATTCGGTCGAGGCGGGAATCCTGGAATGGAACAAGGCTTTCGAGCGAGTTGGTTTTCGCAATGCGATCGTCGTCAAACAACAACCCGACGACGCCGACTGGGATACGCTCGATTCACGGCATGCGTCGATCCGCTGGTTCACCGGCACCGATGCCGGCGTTGCGATCGGCCCGAGCCACTCCGACCCGCGCACCGGTGAAATCATCGACGCCGACATCGCGATGAGCGACGCCTTCGGCCGCGGCGCGCGGCGTTTTCGCGTCGAGGACGTGGCTGCTGCGACGGGCCGCTCATTTGCTGCGCAGGCCAGCGCATGGGGCGACAAATGGCATCTGTTCCATTGCAGCTACGCGCAAGACGCGGCAGCGGAGATGGACTTTGCACTCGACCTGTTGGAGGCGCGCGGCGACGTCGCCCCCGAGGGGCCCGAGGCCGAGGCGTTTGCCCAAGCCGTCGTCAAGGACACGATCAGCCACGAAGTGGGGCACACGCTGGGCCTGAAGCACAACTTCAAGGCCTCGACGGTGGTCACACGGGCGCAGTTGCAGGACCGCGAATTCACCGAGAAGAACGGTATCTCGGGGTCGGTGATGGACTACGCAGGATTCAACGTCGCGCTTTCCGGCGAACGCCAAGGCAGCTTCAATAACACGACGCTGGGCCCCTACGACTACTGGGCGATCGAATACGCGTACCGTCAGTTCGAAGCCGGGACTGAGGCTGCCGAGCTCGCGCGCATCGCCGCACGCAGCAGCGAGCCTGCACTGGCCTTCGCGGACGACGCCGATGCGGGCGGGTTCGGCGCCAACGACGGCATCGACCCACTGGCGAATCGATTCGACTTGGGGGACGACCCGCTGGACTTCTACAAGAGGCGCCTGCAGCTGTCGCGCGAGTTGTGGCAACGCGTCCAGGAGCGAGCACCGCTGCCCAGCGATCCGGTGATGCGCCAGCGCCGCATCTTGCTCAGCGGATTTCGCCAATTGAACCGCGCCGCAGAGTTGGTGGGCAAGTATGTGGGCGGCATGCACACCGTGCGCGACCTTCCCGGAACGACGAGCCGCGCCTCCTACACGCCGGTGGAGCCGACGAAACAGCGCGAGGCCCTGCAGTTTCTCGCCCAGGGGTTGTTCAACGCCGACAGCTTCCGCTTCAAGCCACAGTTCCTCGCCAGCCTCTCCCCCGATTACAACGAATGGGAGCGGGGTGGCCCGGTGAACATTCCGGCGGCGGTCCTGCAAGTGCAGACCGCTGCGCTGGACCGGCTGCTGAGCCCGGGAACGGCGTCGCGCCTGCTCGACCTGCCGCTCTACATTGACGCAGCGCAGTCGCGCGACCTGATCTCGCTGCCCGAGGTCTACGGCACGCTGCAGAACTCGATCTGGAGCGAGCTGAAGACGGGCAGCGAAATTGACCGGCTGCGGCGCAACCTGCAACGCGAGCATTTGCGCCGGGTGCAGGCACTGCTCACGCGCGGCTCGCCCGGCCTGCCGCCCGACGCGCTGAGCCTGGCGCGACTGCACGCCACCGAACTGCAGGCGCAGTTGAAGCTGGCCAGCGTCAACAAGAAGTTGTCGATCGAAAGCCGTGCGCATTTGCAGGACAGCCTGGCGCTGCTGACGGAGGCGCTGCGCGCGTCGATGCAGCGGTCCTGAATCCGCGGCGGCGGGGTAGGCGGCGCCCCCGGCGCAGCTCAGCCGCGGGGCCCGAGCGATTCGCCCGTCGCCCGGACCCGATTTCCCGCGGTCCGTCGCATGGCGCAGCTGCAAACCTTGGAAGTCGAACGGCGCAGCGCTATCGTCGCGCCATGCAGACTCATGACACTCTACCCCGCGCCGCTCGTGGCGTTCGCGCCTGGCTCGCCGAACTCACGCTGGTTCGCGTGGGCCTCGCGCTGGGCCTGGCCGGGCTCGGCTCGGTCGCCCTGAATCCGATCTTCATCACTCCTTACCCCGTGCTGCTGGGGCGCATGTTGGCGATTGCCGCGGCACTGCTGCTCGTGTTCACGGCGGCGCGTGTCTGGCAGATGCCCGGCATCCCTCGCTGGCTCGGGCAAGTTCTCGCGGTGGCCGTCGCCGCGCCGCTGGCGACGCTGCTCGCCTACATGCCCACGGTCGGGGGCGATCTGACGCGCTTGTTCAAGCACGACGGCTTCGTGCTCGGGGTGTTCTCGATCACCTCGACGGTGATGATCGTCGCGCCGCTCGTCGTTCTGGGGGCCCTCTACCGCGAACGCGACGCCCAGGCGCGCAATCAGGCGCTCGGCTTCGAGCTCGAGCGCAGCGTACTGGAGCGCCGGGCGGTCGATTCCAAACTGAAGTTGTTGCAGGCGCAAATCGAACCGCATTTCCTGTTCAATACGTTGGCCAACGTGCAGCAGCTCGTCGAATCGGGTTCGGCGCGCGCCGGCCCGGTGCTCAGCAGCCTGATCGCCTACCTGCGCGCGGCAATGCCCAAGCTGCACGACGAACGGCCGACGCTCGGCAACGAACTGACGATGGTGCTGGCCTACCTCGAACTGATGCAGATGCGCATGCCCGATCGGCTGCAGTTTCGCGTCGACGCCGGCGGTGTGCCGCAGCACCTCGCGTTCCCCGCGCTGGGCTTGTTGACGCTCGTGGAAAACGCGGTGCGCCATGGCATCGACCCGAGCGAACAGGGCGGACGCATCGACGTGACGGCGCGCATTGACGCGGCAAGCGGCGAAGTGCGCATTGCCGTCGCCGACACCGGGGTCGGACTGCTTGAAACATCGTCTGGCGGCGTGGGGCTGGCGAATTTGCGTGCACGCCTGTCCGCAGCGTATGGCGGCGGCGCGCGCCTGGAGATGCATGAAGTGGCGCCGCACGGCGTGCGTGCCGAGATCGTGATCACGCCCGCGCCGGCGCCGTCGGCATGACGAGCTCTGCGGCCACGGCGCTCATCGCCGACGACGAGCCGCTGCTGCGCGAGCGCTTGCGCAGCCTCTTGATGCGCTTGTGGCCGCAGCTTGCGATCGTCGGCGAAGCGCGCAACGGCCGGGAAGCCGTCGAGCTGTTTGACGAGCACGAGCCGTCGGTCGTGTTCCTGGACGTGCACATGCCGGGATTGAACGGCATCGACGCCGCGCGCTCGATCGCACGGCGCGCGCAAATCGTCTTCGTGACCGCTTACGAAAAATACGCCGTACAAGCGTTCGAACAGGGCGCGCTCGACTACCTGGTCAAGCCGTTTGACGAAGAGCGCTTGGCCGATACCGTGACGCGCCTCAAGCAGCGCCTGTCAGTTGTCGCGAGCGCGCGGGCCGGTTCGGCATCGGGCGCGCCGGCATTGGACGTGCTGCTTGCCGAGCTCTCCACGGAAATGCGGCGCCGCGGCTCGGAGAACGCTGGCGCAGCAGTGCATCTGCAATGGATCAAGGCGTCGGTGGGACAGAGCGTGCGCCTGATCCCGGTCGGGCAGGTTGCTTACCTGCGTTCGGACGAAAAATACACGCTCGTCGTGTGGGACGGCGGCGAGGCACTGATTCGCAAGACGATTCGCGAACTTGCCGATGAACTCGACCCGCAGCGCTTTGCCCAGGTGCACCGCTCGGTGATCGTGAACCTGAACCATGTGGTGCAGGTGAACCGCGGACTGAATGAAACTGCTGAAGTGCAGCTCAAGGGCAGAAGCGAACTCCTGCCCGTGAGCCGCAGTTTTGTTCATGTGTTCCGGCAAATGTGACGGTGCTGCGCTTACTGCACATTGCGCGCCGCAGCGTCACCCGTCGCGGCGCGCTCGATCATCGCGACGTTCAGGGGCTGGGCGACGCGCTTGCCAATGATTTCCACGGCCGGCAGGCGCACCGTGTGCACGGTCGTGCGTGAATCGAACCAGGCCGAACCGATGGCGAACGCGGCGCCGATCAGCACGAAGAAGGCCAGAGCGGGGGCGAAGATTCGGTCGGTCATGATGGTTCTCCTCTGGGTCGCAAGGTGCAGGTGTGGGCCTGCGATGGACTGAACTCTAGGAGCGTCGGTGCTCCCGCGAAAGCGGGTTGCGACGAACTGCGGAAACCGGCGTTTGATGTGCAATGGACGCCGATGAAACGTGCCGCTCGCCGCAGCGCCGGGCCTGTTGTGCCGGGCAATTCGGGCGTGCAAGCGCAAAAACGCGCGTGGCGTGGGCGCCGTCAGCGCAGGCCGAACATCGCGCCGACCTTGCCGCGCACACTGTGCTCGCGAACGATCTCGTGCGCCGCGTTGTGGCCCGGCATCCCGGACACGCCGCCGCCCGGGTGCGAACCCGCGCCGCACAGGTAAAGGTTCTTGATCGGCGCGCGGTAGTCGCCGTGGCCGAGCACCGGGCGCGCGGCCCAGAGTTGGTCGAGGCTCATCACGCCGTGCATGATGTCGCCGCGGTACAGGCCGAACTTGCGCTCCAGGTCGAGCGGGCTGAGCACGGAACGCGCGATCACGCTGCGCTTGAAGTTGGGTGCGTAGCGCGAGACGGTGTCGATCACCGCGTCGGCAGCGGCCTCGCGCTCGTCGCCCCAGTTGCGCCCGCCCGGCAGGTCGTAGGCGAACTGTTGGCAGAACAGGCTCGCCACATGCGCGCCCGGCGGTGCCAGACTGTTGTCGACGCAGCTGGGGATCAACATTTCGACCGCCGGCTCGCGCGACCAGCCGTGCGCGCGCGCGTCGTGGTAAGCGCGGTCCAGGTGGCCGAGCGTGGGGCCAAGCAGGATGCCGCTCGCGTGGTGCTCGGCCGAAGCTTTGCCCGGAAGGCAGGTGAAGTCGGGCAGCTCGGACAACGCGACGTTCATGCGCAGCGTGCCTGAGTCGCTGCGGTGGCGTTGCATCGCGGTCTTGAACGGATCGCTCAGTTCGGCGGCCGGCACCAGCGTGTCGAACAGGAGTCGGGGGTTGAGGTTCGACACCACGATGTCCGCATCGACCTCCCGGCCGTTCGCGAGCAGCAGCCCGCTGGCGCGCCGGTTCGCGACCTTCACCTGGGCGACGGCGCTGTCCAGCACAAACTTGACGCCGAGTTGTTCGCAAGCCCGCGCCATCGCCTGCGTGATCGCGCCCATGCCCCCCACCGCGTGGCCCCAGATGCCGGGCTTGCCGTTCACGCCGCCGAAGCAGTGGTGCAGCAGCACGTAAGCCGAGCCGGGGGTTTCCGGGCTCGCGTAGTGGCCGACGATGGCGTCGAAGGCGAGCGCCGCCTGGATTGGACTGGACTCGAACCAACCCTCCAGCATGTCGCGTGCGCTCTTGACGAACAGCGCCAACACGTCGCGCCGCTGCTCGATGCTGAGCTTCGCAAACTGGCGTCCCTGGCGCAGCGCCGGCAGCAGCGTCCCGGTCAAGGTGGCGAGGTCCGGTGGAGTCTGCAGCGACAGACCGCGCAGCACGTCGGCAATCTTCTCGAGCATGGCGTAGTACGCCGGCAAGCGCTGCGCGTCACGCGACGAGAACTTCGCGACTTCGGCTTGGGTGCGCGCCAGGCCGCCGCCGATCTTCAGAAACTGCGCGTCGTCCACGGGCAGAAAGTTCGAGATCGGCCGCTCCAGGATGCGCAGCCCGAGATCGTGCAAGCGCATGTCGGCGATGACCTTCGGCGCGAGCAGGCTTACCGTGTAGCTGGCCACCGAATTGCGAAACCCGGGGTGGAACTCTTCCGTGACTGCGGCGCCGCCGACCACCCCGCGGCGCTCGATCAGCGTCACGTCGAAGCCGGCGCGCGCGAGGTAGAACGCGCACACCAGGCCGTTGTGGCCCGCGCCGATGATGGCGGCGCTCTTTCGCGGCATCACCCGCGCCTCAAATCGGATCGGTGCGCTGCAGCAGCCACGCCAGCGCCGGCCCGGTGACGAGTGCGCGCAGCCGCGCGCGCACCGTCGCATGGTAGGCGTTGAGCCAGTCGACTTCGTCCTGGCGCAGCAGCGAACGATCAATGCAGCGCGTGTCGATCGGGCACAGCGTGAGCGTTTCGAATTCGAGGAACTCGCCGAACTCGTTGTTCGTCGACGCCACGTTGAGCACCAGGTTCTCGATGCGAATGCCCCACTGGCCTGCGCGGTAAAGGCCCGGCTCGACGCTCGTGATCATTCCCGGTTCCATCGCCATGTGCGGCTCGGGAATCGCCTTGGAGATGCTCTGCGGCCCTTCGTGCACGTTCAGGAAGTAGCCCACGCCGTGGCCGGTGCCGTGGCCGAAGTCCAGGCCGTGCTCCCACATCGGCGCGCGCGCGATCGCGTCCAGCATCGGCGACAAGGTGCCACGCGGGAAGCGCGTGCGGCTCAGTGCCATCGTGCCTTTCAGCACCAGCGTGTAGTCGCGCTTCTGTTCCGCGCTGACCGTGCCGATCGGCCAGACACGCGTGATGTCGGTCGTGCCGCCGAGGTACTGGCCGCCCGAGTCGATGAGCAGCAACCCGTCGCCCTCGATTTGCGCGTGCGACTCGGGCGTGGCGCGGTAGTGCGGCATCGCGCCGTTGGCGTTGAAGCCGGCGATGGTGTTGAAGCTCAGGCCGACGAAACCGCTTCGTTTCGCGCGCGCCGCGCTCAAGTGTTCGTCGACCGTCAATTCGGTGAGGGCCTCACCACGCGCCAGCGCCGCTTCGAACCCTGCATAGAACTCGCAGCACGCCGCGCCGTCCTGCGCCATTGCGGCGCGAATGTGCTCAGCCTCTGCCGCGCTCTTGCGGCTCTTCATCAATGTCGACGGGTTGATCGCCTCGACCGCCTTGACGCTTGCGTTGGCGCGCACGCTGAACGTGATGCGGCGCGGGTCGATCAGCAGCACGGCGCTGCCCGGCAATCCGGCGAGTGCGCTGGTGGCCTGCGCGTACGGGGCGATGTGCACGCCGTCGCGCGCGAGTGTGGCGCGCAGCTCGGCGCCCACCTTGCCCTCGCCGACGAACAGCGTCGCCTCGGAGGCGTCGAGCAGCGCGTGTGCGAGGAACACCGGGTTGTAGGAGACGTCGGAGCCGCGCAAGTTGAACAGCCAGGCGATGTCGTCGACGGTCGAGATGAAGTGATGTGTTGCGCCGAGGCGTGCCATTGCCTCGCGCACCTGCATCAGCTTGGCGCCGCGAGCCAGAGGCGCGTGCGGCGCGAGGTGCTCGTAGACCGGCTGCGTGGGCAGGCCCGGGCGCTCCGGCCAGACGTGCTCGATCACGTCGAAATCGGTGCGCAGTTGCACGCCGGCCTGTTCGAGCCGGGTGCGCAATTGCTGCGCCGCGGCCAGGCCGAGCACGCTGCCGTCGACGCCGACGGCGCTGCCGCTGCTCACCTGGCTTGCGAGCCAATCTACGTGGTGCGTCGCCGCACCGCTCGAAATCTTCACGAGTTCGATGCCACTGCCTGTCAACTCGAGCGTGGCTTGCTCCCAATAACGGCTGTCGGCGAACAGCGCCGCCTGGTCGAGCGTGATCGCAAGCGTGCCCATCGAGCCAGTGAAGCCGGACAGCCATTGCCGCCCTTGCCAGCGCTCGGGCAAGTACTCGCTCAAATGCGGGTCGCTCGACGGCACGAGCACTGCAGCCAGGCCGTGGGCCTTCAGGCAATCGCGGACCTTGTCGATGCGAAGGCGGTAAGGTGAGGTGCGGGTGTCCATCAACAACTCCAATCGTGGCCTTGGACTGACGAGCAGGCCGCTGGCGATTCTAGGTGTCGGGCGGCTTCGGCGGCTGCGCCACGACCCTCGCACTGCGCTCGAAAGTGAAGTACGCCCAGGCCCACTCGAGCATCACGATGAGGCGATTGCGAAACCCGATCAGGAAATAGATGTGCGCAAACAACCAGAACAGCCACGCGAGCAGCCCCGAGAAACGCAGCGCGCCGAACGGCGGCACGGCGAGGTCGACGACCGCCGACTTGCGGCCTATCGTCGCGAGGTTGCCGTAGTCGAGGTAGCGAAAGGCTCGCGTCGGCTCGCCGCGCAGGCGCCGCAACAGGTTCGCCGCAGCGCAGCGCCCCATTTGTTTTGCTGCCGGGCTGACGCCGGGAACGGCGCTCGGCGCGCCGCGGCCGGGTGTGTGGCTTTGCGCCGCAGCGAGGTCGCCGATCACGGCGACGTTCGGGTGGCCGGCGAGGCTCAGGTCCGGCTGCACGATGATCCGGCCGGCGCGGTCGAGTTGCGCGCCGCTGCTCGCGGCGAGGCTTGTGCCGAGCGCCGAGCCCGCCACGCCTGCGGCCCAGATCACGGTGTGGCTGTTCAAACGCAGTGGTGTGGCCGACGCGCCGTCGCGAAGTTCATACGTCACGCCTTGCGCGTCGATGCCGGTTACCTTGCAGCCGGTGCGAACGTCCACGCCGATGCGAACCAACTGCTCGCGGGCACGTTCCGACAAAGCCGGAACGAAGCTGCCGAGCACCCGCTCGGAGCCCTCGATCAAGACAACGTGGGCCTGCGTGGAATCGATGCGGCGGAACTCGTCTTTCAGCGTGTGCAGCGCAATCTCGCACATCGTCCCGGCCATCTCCACACCGGTGGGGCCGGCGCCGATCACGACGAAGGTGAGCCACGCTTCGCGCTGCGCAAGGTCTTCGCAGCGCTCCGCGTGCTCGAACGCTCCGATGACTTTGGCGCGGATGTCGAACGCGTCGGCCAGCGTCTTCAGGCCCGGTGCAACGCGCGCCCAGTGATCGTGGCCGAAGTAGCTGTGCGTGGCGCCGGGCGCAGCGATCAGATGGTCGAAGTGCAGCTTCGCGCCGTCGTCCAGCGTCGCACTCATCTCGCCTGCGTCGATCGCCGTCACCTCGGCCTGCAGAATCGTCAGGTTGCCGCGCTGCATTTCGCGGCGCAGTGTGTGGCGGATCGGCGCGCTGATCGCCGGCGCACTCAGGCCGGCGGTGGCGACCTGGTAAAGCAGCGGCTGGAACAGGTGGTGGTTGGTGCGGTCCACCAGCGTGATTTCCACACGCGCCTTGGACAAGGCGCGCACCGCCTCCAGCCCGCCGAAGCCGCAGCCGATGAT
>JBEBHW010000547.1:0-3264 GCA_040081145.1 Burkholderiaceae bacterium | reverse complement strand
CGCACTTCACTGGGCTGGCTCGCGCGCGCCGCGCACCTGCGCTTCGCCGCCTTCGTTCGCCGCCCTGAGCCGACCTGGGCATACGCGCGCGCCGCGCTTGCGCGCCGCGAGGCGCGCCACCTGGGCCACAACCCGCTGGGCGGCTGGATGATCCTCGCGCTGCTCGGCGCAGCGCTGATTGCCGGGGCGAGCGGCGCGCTCTACGCAACCGATGCTTTCTGGGGCGACCCGACGCTTTACGCCCTGCACCAGGTGAGCGGCTGGTCGTTTGCGTTGCTGATTCCGCTCCACGTCGGCGGCGTCGTGCTCACCTCGATCCTGCAGCGTGAGAACCTGATCGCGGCGATGGTCACCGGCCGCAAACGCGCACCCGCACCCGGCGACACGGGGCTCGGCTGAGGGCGGTGCACGCTCAGGCGGCCAGCCCCTGCGGCACTTCGCCGAGCACCGTGCAGCGCCGCACCACCCGCCCCTCGTTGAACGAGTCGTAATCGGTCGCGCGGTGCAGCACGCAGCGGTTGTCCCACAGGATCAACTGCTTCGGCGTCCACTTGTGTTCGTAGCTGAGGTCCGCGTGAATCGCAAGCAGGTTCAACTCTTCGATCAGCGCCCGGCCTTCGTCGTAGTCCATGCCGACGACGTACTCGGCGTGGTCGCCCAGGTAGAGGCAGGTGCGGCCGGTTTCCGGGTGCACTCGAACAATGGGTTGGTCCACCGGTGGCTTGGCGCGGCGCTGCTCTTCCGTCATCAAATCCTTGCCGTGGCGGCGCGTGCGCGAGAAGTCGAGGTTGTGCACGGCGCGCAAGTTGGCGATGCGCGCCTTCCACGCCGGGCTCAGGCGCTCGTAGGCGCCGTACATGTCGGCGAAGTGCGTTTCACCGCCGCTGCGTGGAATGACTTCGCCGTAGATGATCGTCGCCTGGCCGGTGACGCGCTGCCAGGAACCGTCGGTGTGCCAGGCGAGCGTGCCCTTGTCGGGGTGCTCGCCTTTGGGCTTGCCCTCCGGGCCGAGGTTGGAGAGGCGATACAGCTCCGGGAAGCCGTCGGCGTGGTACTGCGCCATCACGTGCACCTGCACCTCGCCGAAGAGTTTGCCGAACGCGACCTGCGCCTGCGGGGGCAGCTCATGCGGCGGGAACAGCAGCACCTGGTAGCGCAGGAAGGCCTGGTACAGCGCCGCAAACACCGTGGGCGGCACGGGCCGCGACAGATCGAGCCCGGCGATCTCGGCGCCGAGCGTGGGGGTGAGCGGGCGCACCTGGAACGGCAGTTGCAAATCGGTGTTCGCCTTCATGGCCAGCCTCCCGCGTGCAGGTTCAAGGGGGACAAATGTAGCCCGCTCCGGTGGGCGACTTGAAACACCCCACCGACTCGGGCAGGAAGTATTTCGGCAACGCCAGCACCACCTTGGGCGAGAGCACGACGAAGGCAATCGTCGCGAGGAACACCACGTACATCGGCAGTGAACGAACCACCGCCTTGCCGAAACCCACGCCGACGTACTTCGACGCGACGAGCAGCGACAAGCCGTAGGGCGGCGTGATGAGCCCGAACACGAGTGTGGTGATCAGCACCACGCCCATGTGCAGGCCGTTGATGTTGCCGAGTTCGGTGAGCTTGTTGATGATCGGCATGAAGATGATGATCGCCGGCACCGCGTCGATGAAGTCGCCGACGATGATGAACAGCACGACGAGCAGAAACATGATCATCGCCGGGTCGGTACCGGCAATCCCCGTGATGTAGCCCGCCACGATGTCGGGGCCGCGCAGGTACGCCACCATCCAGCCGAACGCCGACGCTGCCGCCACCGCGGCCAGCGGCAGCGAGTAGAGCAACCCGGCGTACATGAAGTCGCGCGGCAGTTCGCGCACATGCCCTGGGCGCAGCGCCGGGATCAGCACGAACAGGATGTAGACGCAGGCCACCATGCCGGCCTCGGTGGGGGTGAACCAGCCGGTGAGAATGCCGCCCATGATGATGACGGGAATGACGAGCGGCAGCGCCGAGCCGCGCGCGGCGACCAGGACTTCCGCCATCGGCGCGCGCTGCTTCTTGAACCCCGGCGGCCCCCAGAAGTAGCTGTAGATCATCAGGCCGATGCCGATCAGCACGCCGGGCACGACGCCGGCGAGGAACAGCCCGCCGATCGACACGTTGCCGGTGGCCCCGTAGACCACCGCCATGATGCTCGGTGGAATCAGGTTCGCCATCGTCGACGCGGAGGCGATCAGCGCCGCCGTGAACGCGCGGTCGTAGCCTTCCTTGTCCATCTCGGGCGCGACGGTGCGGCTGAGCACCGCCACGTCGGCCGTCGACGAGCCCGATATGCCGGCGAAGAACATCGAGAACAGCGTCACCACCTGGGCCAGGCCGCCGCGCAAGTGCCCGACCAGTGTTTGCGAGAGGCGGATCATGCGGTGCACGACGTCGCTCGACGCCATCAGCTCGCCCACCAGCAGGAAGAACGGCACCGCGAGCAGCGTTTCCGAGTCGATGCCGTGGAACAGCTGGCCGACGATCGACTGAAAGCTGATCGGCGTGAACGCGGTGGCGATGAACACGCCGGCGATCAGCGCGAACGTGACCGGCACGCCCATGTAGCCGAAAAACAGGAACAAGAATGCCATCAGGCACAGTGCGGCGCCGTTGCTCATGCGGCAACCCCTGGGCGCGGCGCCGATTTCGGGTGCTTCATTCAGCGGGCTCCATCGTCGGTACGTTGTCTTGATCCTCGGGCCCTTCGAAACCGTTCTTCCAGCCGTTGATCAATTGTTCGATCGTGAACAGCACGACCAGCAGCGAGGCCACCGGCACGATGCCGGTGTAGACGGCCAGCGGCACGAGCGAGGGCATGCGGTAGCTGCCCAGGTCGAGCACGGCGTTGTGGAAACCGAACCAGACCAGCATCGAGCCGACGACGATGACGACGACGCGGTTCGCCACCTCGATGAAACTGCGCTTGGCTCCCGTCAGCCGCTTCGTGATCTCGGTGAGGTAGAAGTGGTCGTTGCGCCGCGTCGCCGCGGCCATGCCGATGAACACGCCCCAGGCGAAGCAGCCCGTCGTCACCTGCTGCAACCACAGCCAGGGCGAGCCGAGCGTGCGCGTGATCACGTCGCAGAACACCGACAGCGTGAACGTGAAGATGCACACGCCGCACAGCACCATCAATACGGCTTCCAGCTTGTCGAAAATCGGCCACTTCAAGTGCCGATGGCGCTGCAGGACGAGCGCTCGGATGTCGGCCATGGGCCCTCCAGA
>JBEBHW010000546.1:0-3273 GCA_040081145.1 Burkholderiaceae bacterium | reverse complement strand
CGTTCACGCTCGTCATCACCGACTTCGGTATCCCGAAGGTCATCGGCGGCAATTTCAACGTGCTCGCTACCGACGTCTTCAAGCTCGTCATCGGCCAGCAGGACTTCGCGAAGGGCGCCGTCGTCGCGCTGCTGCTGCTGTGCCCCGCGGTATTGACCTTCGGCGTCGACCATTGGGTGAGCCGCAAACAGACCGCCATGCTGACGGCGCGCGCCGTGCCCTACAGCCCGAAGCGCGCGCCGCTGTTCGACGCGCTGATGTCGGCGTATTGCATGGGCGTGTGTGCGCTGATTCTGGCGATGCTCGGCATGGCTGTGTTCGCCTCGTTCGCGAGCTTCTGGCCGTACAACCTCTCGCCCAGTCTGCGCCACTACGCGATGGGCCTGCTCGACGCCGAGGTCGGCGATGCGTTCGTCAACAGTTTGAAGATGGCCGCCGGCACCGCCGTGTTCGGCACGGCGCTCGTCTTCATCGGCGCCTACCTGCTGGAGAAGACGCAAGGCCTCAAGCCCCTGCGCGGCGCGGTTCGCCTGCTGGCGATGCTGCCGATGGCCGTGCCCGGGCTGGTGCTCGGCCTGGGCTACATCTTCTTCTTCAACGCTGCCGAAAACCCCCTCAACGGCCTGTACCACACGCTGCTGCTGCTCACTGTGTGCACGGTCGTGCACTTCTACACCACCGGTCACCTGACTGCGGTGACGGCGCTGAAGAGCCTGGACGCCGAATTCGAGTCGGTCTCGGCCTCGCTGAAAGTGCCCTTCTACAAGACCTTCTGGCGCGTCACCTTGCCGATCTGCTCGCCGGCGCTGGTGGACATCGCGCGCTACTTCTTCATCAATGCGATGACGACGATCTCCGCCGTCGTCTTTCTCTATTCGCCCGAGACCAAAGTCGCTGCGATTGCGATCCTGAACCTCGACGAAGCCGGCGAAATCGGCGCGGCTGCGGCGTGCGCCATCATGATCGTCGCAGCGAATACGATTGCGACATTCCTCTTCATGGGCCTGGCGTGGTGGATCGAGCGCGGCACGCAGGCCTGGAAACAACCCTGACGCGCACTTTGAGATTGGCTTGCCATGGACCGTGACCGCATTCTGTTGACCCCCGGGCCGCTGACGACGACGCTGCGCACCAAACTCGCGATGCTCAAGGACTGGGGCTCGTGGGACGCCGAATTCAACGCGGTGACGGCGACGCTGCGCAGCCAATTGCTCGACGTGATTCACGGCCAGGGCAGCCACGTGCTCGTTCCCTTGCAAGGCAGCGGCACGTTCAGCGTGGAGGCGTCGGTCGCGACTGTCGTTCCCAAGGCCGGCCACGTGCTCGTGCTCGACAACGGCGCGTACTGCAAGCGCGCCGCCAAGCTCACGCAGATGATGGGCCGGCGCGCGAGCGTGTTGCCGTTTGCCGAAGACGCGCCCGTGACGGCTGCGGCGCTGGACGCGCATTTGAGCAGCGATGCGTCGATCACGCACGTCGTCATGATCCACTGCGAAACCGGCACGGGCGTCGAAAACCCACTGGAGGAGGTCGCGCAAGTGTGCGAGCGCCGCAGCAAGGGGTTGATCGTCGACGCGATGTCGAGCTTCGGCGCGCTGCCCATCGATGCGCGCAAAATCCGCTTCGACGCGCTCGTCGCGGCGAGCGGCAAATGCCTGGAAGGCGTTCCTGGCATGGGTTTCGTGTTCCTGCGCAAGGCAATCGTCGACGCATGCGCGGGCAACAGCCAGAGCCTGGCGATGGACTTGCACGACCAGCACGTCTACATGGAAAAAACCGGCCAGTGGCGCTTCACGCCGCCCACCCACGTGGTTGTTGCGTTGGCCGAAGCGGTGAAGCAGTTCATCGAAGAGGGCGGCCAGCCTGCGCGGCGGATGCGCTACGCAGACAACTGCAAGACGCTGATCGACGGCATGGCGGCCCTTGGCTTCAAGCCCTTCCTCAGCTCCGAGGTGCAGGCGCCGATCATCGTCACCTTCCACGCGCCGGCGCACCCCGCTTACGAATTCAAGCGCTTCTACGCCGCGGCAAAGGCCAGAGGCTTCATCCTCTACCCGGGCAAGCTGACCCAGGTGGAGACGTTTCGCGTGGGCTGCATCGGCGCGATCGGCCGCAATGAGATGCGCGAAGCGGTGAACGCCGTCGCCGATGCGCTGCGCGAGATGGACATTCCGAGCGGGGCCCCGCGAATCGAGGATGCAGTGCACCGCGATCGGTGAGAGCACAACTGACCACTGACAAACACTGGAGCTGCAGCATGGCAGACAAGAACCCCAAGGAACACCCGGCGCTGGCGGCGGTGCGCAATTCGACCACCGGCAAAGTCAAAGTCGCGTGCAGCGACATCGACGGCATCCTGCGCGGCAAGTACCTGCACCGCGACAAGTTCCTCGGCGCCGCCGAGCCGCACCCGAAAGGCGGCTTCGGCTTTTGCGACGTCGTATTCGGTTGGGACAGTGGCGACCAGACCTACGACAACGCCCAGGTGACCGGCTGGCAACACGGCTTCCCAGACGCGCTCGCGCGGCTCGATCTGGACACCGGGCGCAACGTGCCGTGGGACAACGGCGTGCCGTTTTTCCTCGGCGAATTCATCAACGCCGACGGCTCGCCCTTCCCGGTGTGCCCGCGCCAGACCTTGAAGCGAGTCCTCGCGCGCGCCGAGAAACTCGGCTTCGACGTCATGACCGGCATGGAGTTCGAGTGGTTCAACTTTTTGGAAACGCCGCACAGCTGGGCCGCCAAGCGCGGCGTGGGCCCGCAGAACCTGACGCCCGGCATGTTCGGGTACTCGGTATTGCGCATGGCCGACAACAAGGACTTTTTCAACGCGCTGATGGACGAGATGCTCGCCTTTCGCGTGCCCATCGAAGGGCTGCACACCGAAACCGGCCCCGGAACGTATGAAGTCGCGATCGCCTTCAGCAGGGCGTTAGAGGCCGCTGACCGCGCGATTCTGTTCAAAACCGGCGCCAAGGAAATCGGCAAGCGCTTCGGCATCATGCCCAGCTTCATGGCCAAGTGGAGCCAACAGTACCCGGGCTGCTCGGGGCACATCCACCAGAGCTTGTCGGACGGCAAGAGCAACCTGTTCTATGACGCGAAGAGCAAACGCTCGATGAGCCCGCTCTTCGAGAGCTATCTCGCAGGGCAGGTCGCGTGCCTGATGGAGTTTGCGCCGATGTTCTGGCCGACGATCAACAGCTACAAGCGCCTCGTCGATGGCTTCTGGGCGCCGGTGAAGCCGACCTGGGGTCTGGACAACCGCACCGC
>JBEBHW010000545.1:0-3273 GCA_040081145.1 Burkholderiaceae bacterium | reverse complement strand
ACGTGATGCTCGTGCCGCAGAACTCGACGCCCATGCTCGGGCTCGCCGGGTCGGCGTAGTTGGCCAAGACGTGGCCAACCCAGTTTTCATGCACGTCGCCGCCCAGGATCACGGGGTTGGCGACGCTGTGTTTTTGCAGCGCATCGGTCAGGCGCGAGCGCGCCGGCGCGTAGCCGTCCCACCCGTCGTTCCAGAGGTTCTGCCCGGCGCCGGGCTTGAAGTCGCGCGCGCCGAACAGCGTCGTCTGGCCGAGCAGATTCCAGCCCTTCGCGCTGGCGTTGCGGCGCAGGCTCTCGTCCAGCCAGTTCTCCTGCTCAGGGCCCAGCATGGTTCGCGCCGGGTCCGTCCAGCTCGTGCAAGTCGCCGGGTTGACGGTGCTCGAGCCGGGCTTGGCGTCGCGCGTGCACGCTTGTTGGCTGCGGTACTGGCGCGCGTCGAGCAGGGTCAGCGTGGCGAGGCTCCCAAAACGCACGTCACCGTAGATGCGCATTTCGGCGCCGCTGGACAGGCCGCCCAGCGCACGCGTCAGCACGCTGGCGCGGATCGGCATGTGTTCGTAGAACGCCTGGTACGCCGCGGCACGCCGCGCCTTGAAGTCGCCCACCCACGGGCCGCCATCGCCGGTGCTGAGCGCCGCGTAGTCATTCTGCACTTCGTGGTCATCCCAGACCACGAACCAGGGGCAAGCGGCGTGCGCGGCCTGCAATTCGGCCTCGCTCTTGTACAGCGCGTAGCGCTTGCGGTAGTCGTCCAGGCTCAGCACCCAAGCGCCACTGGGCGTGCGCACCGGGTTCGGGCTGTTCGGGTACTCGTAGATGTAGTCGCCCAGGAACACCACCGCGTCGGCCTGGTCGGCGACGAGGTGTCGCCAGGCGCTGAAGTGGCCGTGCTCCCAGCGCTGGCACGAGGCATAGGCCAAGCGCAGTTTCGCGATGTCAGCGTCGGGAGCGGGCAGCGTGCGCGTGCGCCCCACCGGGCTGACCCAGGCGTTGGACGCGCCGCCGAGCATGAAGCGATAAAAGTAGCCGCGGTCGGCCTCCAGCCCGCCGGCCTCGACGTGCACGCTGTGCGCCAGTTCGGGGAACGCCTGCACCTCGCCCTTCTGCGCGATGCGCGCAAACGCTTCGTCGTGCGCCATTTCCCAGCGCAGCGTGATCGGCGAATCGGGCAAGCTCGAACCGCCGAACACGCCGGTTTGCACGACCCGCGTCCACAAGACGACGCTGTCGTGGCGTGGCGCGCCGCTGGCCACGCCCAGGGTGAAGGGGTTGTCACTCAGGCGCGGCTGGCTCCAGGCGCTGCGTGGCAACCATAAGGTGACAGCCCCGGCGGTGGCCAGGCGAAGCATGCGGCGACGGTCAGTCTGGGGCGCTTGCATTGGCTACCTCCGATGCGGCCAGCATGCCCGCAGGGTACTCTTTTCGCCGGGCTCGCGAAGCCACAGCCTTGTCCAACGTGGTATGAGCCTGAACGAGGCACGTATTTCCAACGAGGTATGAGCCTGAGCGGGTAGGCGCAGGGCCGAACTGGCGGGGGGTTGATCATCACAAGGATGGTGATCAACATGGACGAGACGAGGCTGCGCACGATTGAGCAGTTGCAGGCATTTCTGGCCGCCACGCCGCAGGTGGCGTTCACGGCGCACGTTGCCGGTTCTGACCAGGACAACCAACGCTACGAGCACATCAGCCGTGTGCTGGCGCGCTTTGACTACCCCCACCGCAACAAGCGCGAGCGCGGCGTGGTGCTGGCCTACCTGCGCCACACCAGCTGCTACGGCCGCGCCCAGATGACCCGGCTGGTCGAGCGGTGGAGCGTCAACCGCGCGGCGCAGTATCCGTTGGTCAAGCTCTACCGTCCGCCGACGGCGCCATTTGCGCGCAAGTACAGCGCGTTCGATGTGGCGCTGCTGGTGGAGATGGACCGCGCCCACGAGGATGTCTGCGGCCCGGCCATCGCCCACCTGCTGCGCCGAGCCTACAGCGTCTATGGCGATAGCCGCTATGAACGCTTGGCCGGGCTGTCGGTGTCGCACCTGTACAACCTGCGCAACCGCGCCGACTACCAAGCCCAGCGTGTGAGTTTCACCTCCACCCGGGCGGTGTGCAATGCCATCGGCCAACGCAAGGCCCCCAGGCCCAATGGGCACGCCGGATTCGTGCGCATCGACACCGTGCATCAAGGAGACCTGGACGGCGTGAAGGGGGTCTACCACATCACCTGCGTGGATGAGGTCAGCCAGTGGCAGGTGCAGGCCTGCGTGCAAGGCATCAGCGAGGCATTCCTGCTGCCCGTGCTGGCCCTGGTGATGGAGCAGTTTCCATTCGAGATCAAGGGGTTTCACTCCGACAACGGCTCGGAGTACATCAATGGGCGGGTGGCCAAGCTGCTGGAGAAGTTGCGCGTGGAGCAGACCAAATCGCGCTCGCGCCACAGCAACGACAACGCCCTGGCCGAGAGCAAGAATGCCAGTGTCGTGCGCAAGCACATGGGCTACAGCCACATCCCGCAGAAGTACGCCAAGCCGATCAACGCGTTCTACCGGGAGGTGTTCAACCCGTGGCTGAACTTGCACCGGCCGTGCATGTTCGCCAGCGAGCAGATCAGCCCCAAGGGCAAGGTCGTCAAGCGCTACCGCCACGAGGATGTGAAGACTCCCGTGGAGTGCTTGAGCGAACTGTGCGCCAAGGGGCTGGCTCAGCTCAAAGAGGGCGTGACGCTGCAGGACTTGCAAACTCGCGCCAAGGCGCAAACGGATCTGGCCGCCGCGCAGGCGATGCAGCGCGCCAAGGCGGCATTGTTCGAGCGGTTCAACGCATCGAAGACTCCAACCGTGCGCGCGGCTTGAGTTGGGCAAACATGTCCACCCACCAATCGAGTTATGTATGCGAGCGGTCCTACGCACAGAAGCAGCGCAGCCGATCGGGATCAAGCATGAGTACATGCGTGATCGGGGGGCCTCCGGCCGGGCCTGGCAGGGGCCTCATCTTTGAAGAAACTCGACAAACCCGACAGATCGATAGACTGGCGCCCTCAACACGATCAACCCCCCACCGTCAGTACCCTTCGTTCAGGCTCATACCTGAATTGGAAAATACTGCCGCGGCGCACTTTGATTGTCGTGAGTGCGAACCATGGCGCGTCGCGCTTCATCGACGAGGCTTTCGAACTTCAATGAAGCCTGCCAGGGATGCCCGGCCTGATTCGCATGCACACGCAGTGCAGCAGACCATTTTGAGAGCTTCACGATGCTGCCCCCAAGTCCCACCAGGC
>JBEBHW010000544.1:0-3276 GCA_040081145.1 Burkholderiaceae bacterium | reverse complement strand
CGCTTGAGCAAGGTCGTCTTGCCCGAGCCCAGAAAGCCGGTGAGGATGGTGGCGGGGATGAGGCCAGGGTTCATGGGGCAATCCGTTTCGAGGCTAAGGGGGCGTCGCTGCCGGTTTGCACCGGCGCAGTGGCGAGGCCTGCCCGATTGTCGGGCAGCGTCAGCGCGAGCCCCACCATTTGGGGGTCGGTGACTGTGGTTCAAGGGCCCCGGCGTGTCAAGAATCCGGCCTTAATTTTCGACGGTCTGCGCATCGAGTAAGCTCAGCGTCTGCCCACTCCACGTCGCAAGGCGCGATGTCAGAGCCCCACCCAGGTCGAACTTCCCGCGAAAAACCTGCGTCGACGCAGGCCGACAGGCGCAGCCTGTTTCAAAAGCTGGTGGAGTTTGTAGCGCCCGGGCCGGACTCGCGCAACGAACTGATCGAGACGCTTGCGGACGCCGAAAACCGCGAACTCATCGCGCCCGAGTCGCGCATGATGCTCGAAGGCGTGATCCGCATGGCGGACCTGACCGCCGGCGACGTCATGGTGGCCGCGCCGCACATGGACCAGCTCGACATCGACGCCCCCTACGAAGAGTTGCTGCACGACGTGATCACCACCGGGCACTCGCGTTTTCCGGTGTTCGAAGGCCAGCGCCACAACGTGATCGGCATCCTGCTCGCCAAAGACTTGTTGAAAGTGCAGCGCTCCCCGGACCTGAACTTGCGCACGCTGCTGCGCCCGGCGGTGTTTGTTCCCGAGTCGAAAGGCCTGAACGAGCTGCTGCGCGACTTTCGCGCGAATCGCAATCACCTGGCGATCGTCATCGACGAATTCGGCAACACGGCGGGCCTGATCACGATCGAAGACGTGCTGGAAGAGATCGTCGGCGAGATCGAAGACGAATTCGACGACAAGGACGGCGAGTCGGGCATCTACACGCTGGCCGACGGCAGCCAGCGCGTCGCCGGCGACACCGGCATCGATGCAGTGAATTACGCCTTTGGCGTGACCCTGCCGACCGACGAGTTCGCGACGATCGGCGGCCTGGTTGCGCAGGAACTCGGCCACGTGCCGCGACGCGGCGAGTCGACGCAAGTCGGGCCGCTGCTGTTCCACGTGATGCTGACGCGCGGCGGCGCGGTGCGCTGGTTCAAGGTGACGCGCGCGCCCAAACCTGCGGCTCAGCCCTCGCGCCAGGCCAAAACCGCTTGACGCCGATGAGCGGGCCGCGCGTCCCGGGCGCCCCGCGGGATTCCGTCCCCTGGCCGCTGGGGCTGGAATGTCTTGGCGCCGCCGGCCTGGGCGCGGCGCACAGCCTGCCGTTCGTCCACACCGCGGCGTGGCCGCTGCAACTGCTTTGCGTGGCGCTGCTCGCCAGTCGCCTGGCCAACGCCACGCCGACGCGCGCCGCGCTGCTCGGCTGGGCCTTCGGCACCGCCTGGCTCACCAGTGGCATCTGGTGGCTGTTCGTCAGCATGCATTTTTACGGCGGCCTGCCGGTGTGGATGGCGGCGCTTGCGGTCCTCCTGCTGTGCGCCTTCATGGCGCTGTTCCTCGCCGTCGCGGCGGCCATGTTCGCGCGCTATCGGCGCGGCGGGGTGGCGGGCGATACGCTGCTGTTTGCTGCCGTTTGGGTGCTTGCCGAGTTGACGCGCGGTCTGCTGTTCACCGGCTTGCCTTGGGTCGCGAGCGGTTACGCCCACGTCGACTCGCCGCTCGCCGCGCTGGCGCCGTGGCTCGGCGTCTATGGTGTGGGCGGCGTCGCCGCGGCGCTCGCCGCCGCACCGGCGGTGGGCGGCGGCACGCTGGCTTGGCGCGCGAGGCCATTGCTTGGCGGTGCCTTCGTGTTGGCGGCATTGGCACTCGCGCCACTGCCGCAATTCACGCAGGCCACTGGAACGATCAGCGTCGCGCTGCTGCAAGGCAACGTGCCGCAAAACGAGAAGTTCTCGCTCGAACACCTGCCGGCCGCGCTGGCGTGGACACGCGCACAACTGCTCGAGGCGCGTGCCGACCTCGTCGTAGGTGCGGAAACCGTGATTCCGCTGTTGCCGCATCAGCTCGATCCGCTCTGGTGGCAGCCCCTGCTCGAGCACTTTCGCGAGCCCGGTCGCGCCGCGCTGGTGGGCCTGCCGCTGGGCGACGAGGCACGGGGCTACACGAACTCCGCCGCCGGCATCGCCGCCCACACAGCGGCCTTGCCGGACGGCTTTTATCGCTACGACAAACACCACCTCGTGCCCTTCGGCGAGGTGATTCCGCCGCTGTTCAAGTGGTTCGTGCGCCTGATGGACATTCCGCTGGGCGACTTCAAGCGCGGTGAGCTCGCAGCGCCGTCGTTCGTCGTCAAGGGCGAACGCATCGCGCCGAACATCTGCTACGAAGACTTGTTCGGCGAAGAGCTCGCGGCGCGCTTCAATGACCCGGCCAATGCGCCGACGATTTTCGCGAACCTGAGCAACATCGGCTGGTTCGGGCAAACCATCGCGGTGGCGCAGCACCTGAACATTTCGCGCATGCGTACCCTGGAGTTGCAGCGCCCGATGCTGCGCGCCACGAACACCGGCGCGACTGTCGTGATCGACCATCGCAGCCAGGTCACGCACGGGCTTGCGCCGCACACCCAGGGCGTACTGCAGGGCGAGGTGCAAGGTCGCAGCGGCGTCACGCCGTTCGCGCGTTGGGCGGGAGTTGCCGGCCAGTGGCCGCTGGTGGCGCTCGCCCTGCTGCTGTGCCTCACGCTGGCACGACAGCGCAAGCCCGCGTAACTCAGGGTTGCCGCGCTGACCGGGCGCTCCTGGCGTTCACAGCGCCGCAGAAGCTTCAGCGCCCCATGCGCATCAAGCGCCCGGGGCGCAAGTCGCTCACCGCGCCGCCCCTTTGAACACATTGCCCGGCGACCCAGGTGCTCGCATAACCGACGCCTTTTTGCAGGAAGCGCTTGCCGCCGGCAGGCAAGTCGCGCACGAGCTGGGGTACGCCCACGCTCAGTTGCTCCGGATCGATGACGTTGAGATCGGCACGCTGCCCGACCGCGATTTGCCCACGGTCGCTCAGGCCAAGATAGCTCGCGTTGCGCTGCGTGAGCATGTGCACGATGTGCTCCAACGCGAAGCGCCCATGGCTTCGGTCACGCGCCCAATGGGTGAGCATGAAGGTCGAAAAACTCGCGTCGCAAATCGTTCCCACGTGCGCGCCCGCGTCGCCCAGGCCGCAGAGGGCACGCGGGTGTTCGAGCATGCTGCGCACCACGTCGAGGTTGCCCTCGTTGTAGTTGAAGATCGGGAAGT
>JBEBHW010000543.1:0-3287 GCA_040081145.1 Burkholderiaceae bacterium | reverse complement strand
GCTGATGGACGAACCTACCTCGGGAATGAGCGCCGCGGAAGCGGACAGCGCGATCGCCGCGGCGCGTGAAGTGGCACAGGCAGAGAACATCACGCTGCTCGTGATCGAACACAACATGCGCGTCATGATGGCTTTGGCCGACTCCGTGACGGTGATGCAGCAAGGCGCCGTGATCGCACAGGGCACGCCCGCGCAGGTGCAGAGCAATCCGGCGGTCATAGCCGCGTATCTGGGCGACGGAGCGGGCGATGCTGCGCATTGAAGGCCTGGTGTCGGGTTACACCCGCGTCGCCGTGCTCCAGGGCATCGCGCTCACTGTGCCGGCGCAGGCCATCGTCGGCGTGCTCGGCGCCAACGGTGCGGGCAAGACAGCACTATTGCGCGCGATCTCGGCGCTGAACCCGGTGCACGCGGGCCACATCGAATTCAACGGCGAATCGCTCACGGCGAGCACCGCCGACGCCGTGGTGCGCCGTGGTGTGATCCAGGTACCGCAGGGGCGCATGCTGTTCGGCGCGATGAGCGTTCGCGAAAACCTCGAGCTGGGAGCGTACTTGCAAAACGATCGGCACGTCATCGACGAGCGCCTCGAGCTCGTGTGCACGATGTTCCCGGTGCTCAAGGAGCGCACCCGCCAGGCCGCCGCTTACCTGTCCGGCGGCGAACAGCAAATGCTCGCCATCGGCCGCGCGCTGATGGGAAATCCGAAGCTGTTGCTGCTGGACGAACCGTCGCTGGGACTCGCGCCCAAGGTGTTCGACGCCATTCTCGACCGAATCGGCGACATCCACCGCGCCGGCGCGTCGATCCTGATCGCCGAGCAGAACGCGCGCAAGGTGTTGCGTCTGGCGAGCTACTGCTACGTGCTTGAAAACGGCAGCGTCGCGTTGCATGGCCCGGCCGACGTGCTGGCGCGCGACGCGCGAATCGAAAAGTCCTACCTCGGAGCGGCTCATTGAATGGCCGAATTGACATGAAACTCATCGATATCCACTCGCACTGGGGCACGAAGCGCGGCTACGCGTTGCACACGCCGGCGCAACTCGAACAGCAAAAGGCCACGTGGAATTCGCAGCCGACCTTCCATACCGAAGAACAGATGGCGGCCTACTTCCGCGCAAGCAGCGTGCGGACGATCCTCGACTTCGGCTTCACGAAGTTCATTCCGTTGTCGCAGGCACGCGAGACGTTCGACTATGGCTTCGCGACGCAGCGCGCGCACGCGGACGTGATCCTCGGCCACTGGATTCACATCGACCCGCACACCGGCGCCGAGGGCGTGCGCGAACTGCGCCGCTGCATTGACACCGCACCCGGCTTCATCGGCTTTGCCGTGTCGGGTTCCGGCAGCGGACCGCCCAGTGACCCGGCGTGGGCGCCGTTCTACGAGCTGTGCATCGAGGCGAAGATCCCCGTGTTGATCTTTGTTGGCACCACTGGCCTCGGCGCGGGCCTGCCCGGCGGCGACGGCATCCTGCTCGATGATTGCCACCCGCGCCATCTGGATTGGGTGGCGGCCAAATACCCGCAAATGACCATCGTCGCGGCGCGCCCCGGCTGGCCTTGGCAAGCGGAAACGATTGCCGTGCTCATTCACAAGCGCAACATCTGGTACGAGCTGCACGGCTGGTCGCCGAAGTACTTTCAGCCCGACCTCAAGCACGACATCTCGCGGCGACTGCGCGAGCGCATCATGTTCGGTGCCGACTATCCGCTCTTCACTTATGAGCGGCTCATCGGTGACTGGCGCAAAGAGGGTTACGCCGAAGACGTACTCGAAGACGTGTTCCATCGCAACGCCGAGCGTTTTCTCGAACAGGTGAAACGCGCATGAATCTCGAGCTGAAAGACAAGGTCGCGATCGTCGGCGGGGGGAGCCAGGGCATAGGCTACGGCATCGCGCGCACGCTCGCCGCGGAAGGCGCCAAGGTTGTGATCACGGCGCGGCGCGAACCCGCCCTGCTCGCAGCGGCGGCGAAACTTCGCGACGAAACCGGTGCAACGGTGCTGCCCATCGCCGCCGATTGCCGCATCGCTGCCGACTGCGCACGCGTCGCCGCGACAACAATCGCCGAGCTCGGCGGAATCGACATCCTGGTGAACAACGACGGCGCGCCGCCGCTCGGGCCGGTGCTCTCATTCGACGACGTGGCGTGGCACAAGGCGCTGGAACAGAACCTGATGTACGTGGTGCGCATGGTGCGCGAGGTTGTTCCGTCGATGCGCGCACGTGGCGGCGGCAGCATTCTCAACATCACGGCGATTTCGGCGATTCAGCCCATCCCCGGCTTTGCGCTGTCCGTCGCCACATGGTCGGGCGTGATCGGCTATGCGAAGACGCTGTCGCTCGAAGTCGCGCCGTTTCGCATCAACGTCAACACCATCTGCCCGGGCTATGTAGACACGTCGCGCCTGCGCAAGGTGTTCGCCGCGGGCAGCGAGTCGGCCGAAGTCGTGCAGGCGCGCCTGACGCAGGAGATTCCCATGGGTCGCATCGGCACGGTCGACGACATCGCAAACGTCGTCGCGCTGCTCGTCTCGCCCAAGGGCGCGTACGTCACCGGGGCCGCGATCCAGGTCGACGGCGGCCTGCTGCGCGCGGTCCGATAGAACAGAAGCGCCGCATTCAAGGAACCGCAATGATCGAAGCACCACGCCCCCCGAGCCCCGAGACGATCGCCGAGTACACGGCCAAAGGATATTGGGGCGACCGCACCTTTGCCGACATCCTCGAGGCCCGGGCGCTCGCCACGCCGCAGCGCGAGGCGATGCTCGACGAGCGGCGCCGCATCAGCTACGGCGCGCTCTGGTCCGAAGTGAAGCGCTTTGCCGAATTCCTGCGCCGCCAGGGCGTGCAGCGCGGCGACGTCGTGACTTTGCAGTTGCCCAATCGAATCGAATTTCCGGTCGTGTTCTTTTCGCTCGAGCTGATCGGCGCCGTCGCGAACAAGATCAGCGCCGACTTCCGCGCGACGGAGGTCGAATACATCCTCGCGTTCTCCAACTCCAAGGCTTACGTGTGCGCGGGCCAGTTCAAGGGCTTCGACTACCTGGAGATGATCGACACGATGCGCGCGCGGCTGCCGCAGCTCAAGCTCGTCGTGTGTGTGGACGCGGTGGAGCGCGCCGACGTGGCGAGCTTTGCCAAAGTCGTCCACGCCACGCCAGAGATCGCATCAACGCACCGGATTCGCATGTCGCCGTTCGAGATCATGCGCATGTGTTTCACCTCAGGCACCACCGGCAACCCGAAAGGCGTGCTGCACTGCTTCAACACGACGCTGCAG
>JBEBHW010000542.1:0-3294 GCA_040081145.1 Burkholderiaceae bacterium | reverse complement strand
GAAATACGCTGAGCGACTGGTACGGGTCGGCACCGTAGGCGACGTCCTCCCCTGCGATGCCCTGCCCGAGCGCGAGCACGCGTTGCTGGTACGCCGCGCCGAGCGCCGAAGGCGGCTCTTGCGCGGGATAGTCTTCGATCTTCACTGCGCCGGCTCCGCAGCGAGGAAGGCGCTCAGCACGCGCTCACCGGTCATCGGCAACTCGCGCAAGCGCACGCCCACGGCATCGGCAATCGCATTCGCAATCGCGGCGGCGACTGCGTTGATGCCGACTTCGCCGACGCTCTTCGCGCCGAACGGGCCCGTCGGGTCGCTCGCCTCGACGATGCAGGCCCGCAAAACATCGGGCAGTTCGGCGAAGCCGGGAATCTTGTAGTCCATCAGGCTCGGGTTGGCCAGGCGCGCGCCGTCCCAGACCATTTCTTCGGTGAGCGCAAAGCCCAGGCCTTGCACGAATGCGCCTTCGATCTGGCCCTTCACCATCGTCGGGTTGATGGCGCGACCTACGTCGCACGCCGACCAGGCGTTGATCACGCGCACCTTGCCGGTGAGTGTGTCCACATCGACGTCGACGATCAGCGCGTTGAAGCTGAAGATGCCGATCTTGCCGAACGGCAGGCCGAGCGCCACGGCGCGCTTCGGGTCGATCGTCGCCTGATCGAAGACCCAACTGTGCGAGCCGATGAGCGGCCCGCCCGCCGCCCAGTGCGCGCGGCCCGAGATGTCGGCAAACGTGACGCTGAGTTTGTCGACGCCTTTCACAGCGACGCTTCCGCCCGGGCGCAGTTCGAGATCGTCGACCGAACACTCGAGCATTTCGCCGGCGTGTGCTTTCAGCTTCTTCTCGATTTCGGCAGCCGCAGCGACGACGCTGCGCCCCGCCATGTAGGTGACGCGGCTCGCCGTCGTGCCCCAGTTGTAGGGCGAGCCGTCGGTGTCGGGGCTGGCGATGGCAATGCGCTCGACGGGCACCTTCAGCGCCTGCGCGCAGATTTGCGTGAGCACGGTGTTGCTGCCCTGGCCGATGTCGACCGCACCTGTGTTGAGCAGCACGCTGCCGTCCTCCAGCAGGCGCACGATGGCGCCCGAGGCGAGCAAGCCGCCGATGTGCGCCGCCGCTGCGACTCCGCGGCCGCGGCGAATCTCCGCCGCGCCTGCCGGACCTGGCGTGGCGGCGGTTGCGCGCTCAGGCTTCCAGTTCGATTCGCGTTCGACGACGTCCAGGCACTGCGCCAAGCCGTTCGAGTGAATCGCCTGGCCGCCGAACCAGACGTCGCCGTCGCGCTTCATGTTGCGCCGGCGCAGCTCGATGGGGTCCAGCGCCAGTTGCCGAGCGAGCTCGTCGAGCTGCTGCTCGGAAGCAAACGTCACCTGCGGCACGCCGAAGCCGCGAAACGCGCCGAAGCGCAATTTGTTCGTGTACGCCACCTGGCCGTGCGCGTGCGCGTGGGGGATGTTGTACGGCCCGTTGCTCATCAGCAGGGCGTAGCCGAGCACGCCGGGGCTGTCGTCGCCATACGCGCCACCGTCGAGCAGAAGTTCGGTTTCGCGCGCAATCAGCGTGCCGTCGCGGCGCGCACCCGTCTTCATGCGGATCGTGACGGGGTGGCGCGCGCGCACCGTCTCGAAGTCTTCTTCGCGGCTCAGGATCAGCTTGACGCTGCGCCCCGCCTTCAGCGCGAGCTTCACGAGCGCGGGCTGGACATGCGCTTCCATCTTGTTGCCGAAACCCGCGCCGATGTGCGGCGTGAGACAGCGCAACTTCGTCATCGGCAGGCCGAGCGATTCGCAGACGTTGGCCTGGACGCGGAACACCGACTGGTTCGCCGACCAGAGCGTGACCCGCCCGCTGGAGTCGACTTCGGCGAGCGCGCCGCACGGCTCGATCGCCAGATGCGCCTGTGCTTGCGTCTGGAACGTGCCTTGCACGATCACATCGCACTGCGCCCAGGCGGATTCGATGTCGCCCTCGCGCAGGCTGGTGCGCGAGCACAGGTTGCCCGACGTGCCGGCGTCGAACACCTTGACGTACTTGGCGGATTCTTCGTGCACGAGCGCCGCACCGGTCGCCAGCGCGGAGGCCGGGTCGAGCGTGGCGGGCAGCTCTTCGTAATCGACTTCGATGAGGCGCGCCGCGCGCCGCGCCGTCGCTTCCGTGTCGGCGGCCACCGCGGCGACGATTTCACCGACGTAGCGCACCTTGCCCTTGGCCAGCGCCGGCTCGTCCTTGATGAAGGCGCCCATGCGGTGTTTCGCATCCAGGTCGTCGCCGGTGACGATGGCGCGCACACCCGGCAGCGCGAGCGCCTTGCTCAGGTCGTAGCCACGAATCCGCGCGTGGGCGTGCGGGCTTTGCAGGATCGCGCCGTGCAGCATTCCCGGGCGATGCAGGTCGGCGATGTACTGGGCGCGGCCGGTGAGTTTGTCGGCACCTTCGACCTGGGCGATCGACGCGCCGACGGCGCCCACGTCGTTCAGCGTGGCGCTCACTGGTGCCCCCTCGCGCTGCGCAGCGCCGCTGCAGCGGATTGCACCGCCTGGACAATCCGTGCATAGCCGGTGCAGCGGCACAGGTTGCCCGACAGCGCCCCGCGAATCGCCGCTTCGTCCGGCGCCGCAGTCTGCTCGAGCAACGCGTTGGCGACGATCAGCATGCCGGGCGTGCAAAAGCCGCACTGGAATGCGCCTGTCTCGGCGAAGGCGCGTTGCAGCGCTTGCATGCGCGGCTGTGAGTTCAGGCCTTCGAGGGTTTGAATCTGTGCGCTTTCGCAGTTGTGCGCCAGGCTCAGGCAGGCGCGCATCGGGCGCGCGTCCACGCTCACCGTGCACGCGCCGCACACGCCTTGATTGCAGCCGCGCTTGGCGGCGGTGAGGTGCAGGCTGTCGCGCAGCACCGTCAGCAGTGTGTCGTGCAGCGCCGCCGTCACCGCGACAGGCTCGCGATTGATGGTCAGCGTGACCGAGGCAGCCTTCATGGCGCTCCCCGCTGTGCAGCCTCGACGGCGCGGACCGCGCGCGAAAGCAGCCGCGGGATGAGCTGCCTGCGGTACTGCGCTGAGCCGCGCACGTCGTCGAGCGGGTCGGCGATGGCGTCCAGCATCGCCCCGGCGCGTGCCAGTGCTGGGCTGCTGCGATCTTTCGACAACAGGGCGTCGGCTTCGTCGAGCGCAAGCGGCTTGGGCCCGCACGCACCCACCGCGACGCGCATCGCGCCGTCGCTGCCCAGGCAGGCCGCCACCGACGCGGTGGCGTAGTCGCCGGCAACGCGGGCGTGCTTGATGTAGACCCCGGCCG
>JBEBHW010000541.1:0-3295 GCA_040081145.1 Burkholderiaceae bacterium | reverse complement strand
GCGCCGCTTTTCCCACTCGGCGGCCCAGGGGAGCAGCGCCTGGGCGGGCATCGGCCGGGCGACGAAATAGCCCTGCGCCAGGTCGCACCCCTTGGCGCGTAAAAAGAACCAGTCGTCGGCGTCTTCCACGCCTTCGGCCACCGTCTTGATACCCAGTTGACGTGCCATGTCCAGGCTGGGCAGCAGGATCGCCCGCAACGCTTCGTCGCGGCAGGCTCCATGCACGAAACTCTTGTCGATCTTGAGTTCGTCGAACGGCGCGTCGTGCAACTGGCTCAGCGAGGAATGGCCCGTGCCGAAGTCGTCGATCGACACGCCCACGCGTTTCAGGCGCAGGCGCGTCAGGATGTCGAGCGCGGCAAGCGGGTCCCGCATCATGCGGCTCTCGGTCACCTCGAGAATCAGCATCGACGGCGCCACGCCTGCGGCGGCCACCGCGCGCGCCACGTATTCGGGGAAGGCGTAGTCGGTGAGGTTGTCCATCGACACATTCACTGACACCTGAAGAGGCAGGCCGGCGTCTTGCCAGGCGCGGGCCTGGTTCAGCGCGCCGTGCAGGCCGTCCAGCACCAGCTGAGTCAGGCGGTCGATCAGGCCGTTCTCCTCGGCCACGGTGATGAATTGGTCGGGGTACACCATGCCGTGTTGCGGATGCCTCCAGCGCACCAGCGTTTCCACTCCCACCAGCTGCCCGGTGGCGAAGTCGACCTTGGGCTGGTAGTGATTGACGAGTTCCTGTGCGTCGATGGCATGCGTGAGCTCGGCGGCCGAATAGGCGTGCCGGGCGGGGCGGGGCGGCGCGGCAGGCGGCACTGCAGGCGTGACGCCGGCGGCAGCGAGCACTTCGCGCAACTGCTCTGGCGTGACCGGTTTGCGCAACGCGCCGAGCACGCGCAGGGTGTGAGACTTGGCCAGGCGCTCTGCGGTGTGCAGGATGCGCCGGTCTTCGCCGCTGATCAACACCAGGCCACCGTGAAACGGCAGCTGCCCCAGATGGCGGACGAACTCGACGCCGTCCATGTCGGGCATCTGCAGGTCGCAACAGATCAGGTCGAAGCGGTTCGGGTCGGCGCTCACCATGTCGAGCGCTGAGCGCGCTTCCAGGCAGGTCTGAACGTCGGTCAGTCCAAGGTTGCTGAACTGGCGGGCCAGCAGTTTGAGCTGGAAGGGTTCGTCGTCGATGGCGAGAACGCGCTGGTTTGTCGAGGTGCTGTTCATCGTTTGAGTTTCTCGAGGTAGTCTTCGATGCACGACACGGCTGCGTCGAACACGCGATCAAAACGCGCTTGTTCGAGCTCGGCGGTGCCGAAGTCGCTTTGCGCGGGCAGCTCCATATCGGCGCACAGCTCGCCCAGCGCCAGCGCGCCAACCGCAAGTGAGGCCGACTTCAATTTGTGGACCAGCGCGCCGACCTGGCGCACGTCGCCCCTGCGGTACGCACTGCGCAGGTGGGCGGCCTGCTCGCGCGCCGAATTCAGGTAGTCGAGCAGGATCTCGCGAACCACCTCGGGGTCCGTGCCGACGAGGCGGTGCAGCGTCTCGAAGTCGACTTGCGTCTCGACGTTGTGCCGTGGCGCAGCCGCCGCCGCGAGAGGCTGGGCGTGCGCTGCCTTGAGACAGCGCGCGAGGGCCGCCTGCAGCTGCTTGATCTGAACCGGCTTGGCGAGCGTCGCGTCGATATCGCCTGGCCGGTAGTGGCCAGCGCCGGTGCGCGCCATGTCCGGTTTGGGCGGGTCGCCGCCCAGCATGACGATGGGAATGCGCGCTTTGCCCTTGGCCGCTTCGACCAGCCGCAACTTGCGCGCCAGCGCAAGGCCTTCCATGTCGCGCAGGTTCATGTCCACCAGCAGCAAGTCGATGCCACCCACGTGCCAGCGCTGCAGCGCCTCGCGTCCGGTCTGCGCGGTATGGACCTCATGCCCGATCAGATCGAGCAGCCGCACGATCACCTGGCGATTGATCGGGTCGTGTTCGGCCAGCAGGATGCGGCGCCTCTCCGTGGCCAGCGGCATTGCAGCGGTTTCGTCGCTCCGACCGTGCCGATCGTCTGGATCGTCGCGATCTTGTGCTCGTGGGGGTGCGTGTGCCATGGGTCAGGCTGGCGTGGTGCTGAGGTGCGCACCGATGGCGACTTGCGCCTCGGCAAGTGCTGCGTCGAAAGCAGCGCGCTGCTGCTGCGCCGCGTCGATGCTGCCTGTTTGGCCTGCTGCTTCGAGTTCGGCGCAGATGTCGCCGACCACGAGCGCCCCGACGGAGCGCGCCGCAGACTTCAGCTTGTGGGCGATGGCGCCGACGCGTGCCACATCGTCCACCTGCAATGCCTGGTGCAGATCGTTGGCGTGGGCCCGCGCCGAAGCCAGAAAGTCCGCCAGCAGTTCGCGCACGGCCGCGTCATCGTCGCCGATCAGGTCACGCAATACCTGCAACTGCAGCACCCGGGGCTCGGGTGCCCGCGGGCTCGCGAGCGGTGGCGGCATCCACTGGTTCAGCGCCGCGCGCAGGCTTTGCAGCGGCACCGGCTTGGTCAGGTAGTCGTCCATGCCGGCGGCGCGTGCCCGCACGGCTTCGCCTTTCAATGCGTTTGCGGTCAGCGCCAGCACGGGCAGGTGGCGGCGCCCGGTCTGGCGCTCGTCGGCGCGTATCGAGGCCGCCAGTTCGTAGCCGTCCATTTCCGGCATGTGCAGATCCGTCAGCAGCAGGGCGTGGCGGCCGCTGCGCCACAGCTCGAGCGCGCGCCGCCCGTTGTCGGCATATTCGGCGGTGTAGCCCAGCAGGCCGAGTTGGCGTTTCAGTACCGCACGATTGGTCGGGTCGTCCTCGGCCACCAGAATCAGCTGGCCGCGCGCTTGCGCTTGCTCGAAGGTGGGCGGCGGCAAGCGGTCCACGCCCAGCAGGTCGGCGGCGTTGGGCGGTGCTTCGTCGGGCGAGGCGCGCCCTGCCACCGTCGCGACGGCGCGGATGAACGGATCGCGCCGCAGCAGGTCGAGCACCGCGACCGTCGGTGACACGATGCGCACGGTTTCGCGCCGGCCAAACCGGATCAGCAACTGGCGCAGGTCATGGCTGGGCAGCTCGGGCAGCGCAAACGCCGCCTGCGAGTCGCCATGCAGCAGCACGGTCGGTGCGCGCAGTTGTGCAGCGGCGAGCCGCGCCTGCTCAAGGTCCTCGGCCGTGGCCACACGCGCCCCCGCCTGTTCCAGCCACTGGCGCAGGTTCGCCGTCGGCAGATCGGGGCCGGGAACAATGACGCAGTCCAGATCGACAAGCAGAGGCGCTGCGCCCTGGGGCTGCTCGG
>JBEBHW010000540.1:0-3296 GCA_040081145.1 Burkholderiaceae bacterium | reverse complement strand
CCAGGTACAACAGAATCAACTCGAGCGTGCTGGCCATCGGTTCTCAGGTGAACACAGATCGTGCGCTGCAGTCGCGCCGCATCGACCCTCTAGAATCGCCGCATCGTAATGGACGCTCGTGCGCGCGGGCGCAGCCGGTGTCAGCCCCAGCCAAATCGAGACCCGCCTTCGACGCGCGACGCGCCTTGCAACTGGCGCGCGACACTTTCGACATCGAGGCGAATGCCTTACTCGGCTTGAAGGCGCGCCAGGGCGAAAGCTTTGCACATGCGGCGCAGGCCATGCTCGAGTGCCGTGGCCGCGTCGTCGTGATGGGCATGGGCAAGAGCGGGCACGTCGGGCGCAAGATTGCGGCGACGCTCGCGTCCACCGGCACTCCGGCAATGTTCGTGCATCCGGCCGAAGCCAGCCACGGCGATCTGGGCATGGTGACCCCTGGAGACGTTGTCCTGGCGATCTCCAACTCGGGCGACAGCGACGAACTCGCGGCCCTGGTTCCCGCCCTCAAACGCCTGGGCGTCGTGCTCGTGTTGATGACCGGGCGCAGCGACAGCGCGCTCGCGCAGCACGCCGACCTCGTGATCTCCAGCGCGGTCGATCAGGAAGCCTGCCCGATGAACCTCGCCCCGACGGCGAGCACCACCGCGCAAATGGCGCTCGGTGACGCACTCGCCGTGGCCGTGCTCGATGCGCGCGGCTTTCGCGAAGACGACTTCGCGCGGTCCCACCCCGGCGGCGCCCTCGGGCGCAAGCTGCTGATGCACGTGCGCGACCTGATGCGCAGCGGGTCGGACGTGCCCAGCGTGCTGCCCGACGCGCCATTCACGACGATGTTGCGTGAGATGACCGGCAAGGGCCTGGGCTTTACCGCGATCGCCGACGCATCGCAGCGCGTTTGCGGCATCTTCACCGACGGCGACCTGCGCCGCCTCATCGAACAAGGCGCCGACCTGCGCGCGCTGCAGGCGCACCAGGTGATGCACCCGGCGCCCAAGCTGGTTCGCGCCGACGCCCTCGCGGTGGAGGCTGCGGCGGTCATGGAGCAACACCGAATCACGAGCGTGCTCGTCGTCGATGCGCTTGGCGTGCTGGTGGGCGCGCTCAATTCCAACGACTTGATGCGCGCCAAGGTCATTTGATGACCACGCCGACGCTCCATTTTGCGCCCGAGACACTGCTGCTCGCGCAGCGCATTCGTGCCGCGATCTTCGACGTCGACGGCGTCCTCACCGACGGGCGCATTTACCTCGGCGAACACGGCGAGCATTTCAAGGCGTTCTCGACGCTCGATGGCCACGGACTGAAATTGCTCGCGCGGGCTGGCATTGAACCGATCATCATCAGCGGCAGGGACTCGCCCGCTCTGCGTCGGCGCGCTGCGGATTTGGGCATCCGCCACGCCAGCTACGGCGCCGAAGACAAGCTGCGTGCTGCGCAAGGCTTGCTGGCGCCGTTGGAGTTGGCATGGTCACAGGTGGCAGCGATGGGCGACGACTGGCCCGACCTGCCCTTGCTGCGCCGTGCCGCCTTCGGATGCGCCCCGCCCGGCGCCCACGCCGAGGTGCGCGCCGCGTGCGCGCACGTTACCCAGGCACAGGCGGGCTTCGGCGCGGCGCGCGAGTTTTGCGACCTGTTGCTCATCGCCAGCGGCCGCTATGTCGAGCTTCTGGAAGACGCGCACGTCACCCTGGACCACACCGCACAGGTCGGCCATGAACGCGCCTGACGCGACGCTTTTTCCGGCGGCGCGTGGCCGGAGGATCGCAATGCCCTGGCGCGTCCTTGTGCTCGAAGCGATATCGACCTATCTGCCTTTGCTGCTGATGGGCCTTCTTGCGTTGGGAACGTGGTGGCTCGTGAAGAACACGCCGACCGCGGACTCGCCTCGCGCAGGTGCACCGCCCAGCGACGAACCCGACTACGAGATGCGCAACTTCGTCATCCAGCGCTTCGCACCGGACGGTACCGCGCAGATTCGCATCGAAGGCCGGCGCATGCACCACCACCCGGTTGCGAATACGCTGGAAATCGAAGGAGTGCAAATCCGCTCGGTGGGTCGCGACGGCGGCGTGACCTCGGCGAGTGCCGATCGCGCGTTGACCAACGCGGATGCCAGCGAGGTGCAACTGCTGGGCAAGGCCGAGGTGATCCGGCAGGCGACGGGCCGCGAGGCGCGGACCGAATTCCGATCCGAGTTCCTGCATTTCTTCCAGGCCACTGAGCGAGTGCGCTCGCACATGCCCGTCACGGTACAGCGGGGGGCCAACCAATTTCGCGCCGACGCGGTCGAGTATGACAATCTGGCGCAAGTGATCGAACTCAAAGGTCGGGTTCGCGCCGTCTTCGCGCTCGACGCGTCGCGCCAATCGCCTCCCTGAGCCGCGTGCCATGAATGCACCCCTGGCTTTGATCACCGGCGCGTCGAGCGGCATCGGCCAGGCGCTGGCGCAGCGCTACTTGCGTGCGGGCTATCGGTTGGCGCTGGTGGCACGCCGCGCCGCGCCCATTGAACACTGGCTTCAGACGCAGGGGGCGCAAGGTTGCGCCGCGTATGCCGCCGACGTTCGCGACGTGCGCGCCATCACGGACGCCGCGCAGCGCTGTCTGACCGATCAAGGCCTGCCCGACATCGTGATTGCCAACGCTGGAATCAGTGTGGGCATGGACAGCGCGCAGTTCGACGACCTGGAGGTGCTGCGTAATACGCTCGAAACCAACGTTCTCGGAATCGCCGCGACATTTCAGCGTTTCATTGCGCCAATGCGCGCGCGCGGCTCAGGCACGCTGGTGGGCGTGGCCAGCGTTGCGGGAATCCGCGGCCTGCCGGGCCACGCGGCGTATTGCTCGAGCAAGTCGGCGGCGATCACATACTGCGAGAGCCTGCGCGGCGAATTACGTGGCAGCGGCATGAAAGTCGTGACCTTGCTGCCTGGCTACATCGACACGCCGCTCACGCGCAAGAATCGCTATGCCATGCCCTTCCTGATGCGTGCCGATGAATTTGCGGATCGCGCGTATACCGCCGTCGAGCAAGGTGCGAGTTACCGCGTCATTCCCTGGCAAATGGGCGTGGTCGCCAAGCTGCTTCGAGCTTTGCCCAATCCTCTGTACGACAAATTGCTCGCGGGTCGACCGCGCAAACATCGCCAGGGTGAATGAGCCGTCCGACCCGCGACAAGAAGCGCACTGGGAGGTGAATAGCAAACGGGCTGCCAAAGCAGCCCGTTGTCCAGTTCGGATGTGTTCAGTAGCCGCCGCGGCCACCACCGCCGCCGCCCCCGCCGGAGCGGCCACCA
>JBEBHW010000539.1:0-3297 GCA_040081145.1 Burkholderiaceae bacterium | reverse complement strand
CGTTCTTCAACTCCGGGCAGAGCTGCTGCGGCATCCAGCGCATCTATGTGCAGCGCTCGGTGTATTCGAAGTTCGTCGAGCAGGCGGTGGCGCTGACGCAGCAATACGTGCTCGGCAACCCGCTCGATCCGGCAACGACGCTCGGCCCGGTCGTGCGCGCTGCAGCGGGCGACGCGGTGCGCGCGACCATCGCCGAGGCCACGGGCAAGGGCGCGAAAGGGCTGATCGATGTGCGCCAGTTCCGGCGGGACGCTCCCGGCAGCGCCTACGTCGCGCCGCAAATCCTCGTTGACGTGAACCACACGATGCAGGTGATGAACGACGAGTGTTTTGGGCCCGTCGTGGGAATCATGCCGGTCGACTCCGACGCCGAGGCGCTGCGCCTCATGAATCACAGCCCCTACGGGTTGACTGCGGCGCTCTTCACGCAAGACGAAGACGCGGCGCTGCGGCTGGGCAGCAGCCTGCAGACCGGCACGGTGTTCATGAACCGCTGCGACTACCTCGACCCGGCGCTCGCCTGGACTGGCGTGAAAAACACCGGCCGCGGCGCGACGCTTTCAACGCTGGGCTACGAACAGCTGACGCGGCCGAAGTCGTTTCACTTGAAGCGGCTTGACTGAGGCGTGCGCACCCCCGGTCGCGCGTCGCGCGCGGCTACAGTTTGATCAGTACCTTGGCGGCGCAGCCCTGTTCGACGTGCTGGTGCGCCGCTGCAATCTGATCGAGTTCGTGCACCTCGATCCGCGGGTGTTGCAGCACGTCGCGCTCGAGCAGGCCGGCAATGCCGCTCAGCGTCTGGCGCAAGACTTCGGGCGGCAATTTGTAGACGATGAAGAAGTAGAGCGTCACGAAACCCAAAATCATGGGCCGGAACGGCACCGGAACCTGCGCCTGGCCCGAACCGTAGATCACGACCTTGGCGCCGAAGGCGAGCATCTCGCCCCAATGCCTTGAGTTCGCCGCTGCGTCGACGTCGATCGCGCAATCGGCGCCCTGGCCAGCCGTCAGCGCGCGCACCCGTGCCGCAACGTCTTCCTTGCGGTAGTCAATCACTTCGCTGGCCCCCGCTGCGCGTGCATCTTGCCCTTTGGTCTCGCTGCTGATCACGGCGATGACGCGCGCGCCGCTCATGTTCGCGAGCTGCGTCGCGTACAAGCCGACGCTGCCCGCGGCGCCGAAGACGACGACGTTGCGCCCCAGCAGCGGCCCGCACGCCTGCACCGCGTGGTAGGCCGTCATCAAGGGGATGCCGATCGACGCACCCACTTCGAAGGGCACGTGGTCGGGCAGCGGCACCACCTGCTGGGCGGGCAACGTCACGAATTCGGCCGCCGTGCCCATGGCTCGGCCCCACTGCGCGTTGAACAGCCAGACACGCTGGCCGATGCGCCGCGAGATCACCATCGGGCCGAGCGCGTCGATGGTGCCCGCACCGTCGCTGTGCGGCACGACGAGCGAATAGTCCATCGTCGCGCTCGCCGCCCCGCCGCGCGACTTCACGTCGGAGGGGTTGACGCCGGAGTACGCGACCCGCACCCGCACGTCGCCGAGTTCGGGTTCGACGGGCGGGACGATCTCGACTTTGAGCACGTCCGCTGCCGGACCCTTTGCACGGTAGATGGCTGCACGCATGGATTGGCTTCCTTGATCCTGTCGATTGCCGCGTTTGGCAACGGCGCGGCGCATCTTCGCGCAAGCCGCACCGCACCGCAATCGGGAGTGCTCGCCCGAGGCAATAAAGTGACGCAAAGTGTGGCGCGCGCGCTGTTGCGGGCGGGTCCATAGAATCGCCGCACCCTGTTCCCAGCGAAACCCCCATGGCCGTCTATCAACTCGATGAACTGATTCCCCGCATCGCTGCGTCGGCGTGGGTCGCCGAGAGTGCCCAGGTCATCGGCAACGTCGAGCTCGGGGAAGAGGCCAGCGTCTGGTTCGGCAGCGTGCTGCGCGCCGACAACGAGCCGATGCGCATCGGCTCGCGCTGCAACGTGCAAGACGGCGCGATCCTGCATTCCGACCCGGGCTTTCCGCTCACGCTGGAGGCCGGCGTGAGCATCGGCCACCAGGTCATGCTGCACGGCTGCACCATCGGCGAAGGCTCGTTGATCGGGATTCAGGCGGTGGTTTTGAACGGCGCGCGCATCGGCAAGAACTGCCTTGTCGGCGCCGGGGCCCTGGTCACGGAGGGCAAGGAGTTTCCCGACGGATCGGTGATTTTGGGCAGCCCGGCCAAAGTGGCGCGTTTGTTGACGCCTGAGCAGTTGGCCCGAGTCAAGTGGGCGGCTGACCATTACGTCGAGAATGCGCGGCGCTTTCGCGCTGGCTTGCGCCGCATCGATTGAGCCTTGAATGAGTGAACTGCACAAGTTCATCTTCGACGGCTTGCCGGTGCGCGGGCAGTTGGTACGCTTGACCGACGCCTGGCGCGAGCTGCTGCAACGCCGAAGCCACGCCGGGCAGACGTGGCCCGCGCCGGTGCGCGACCTGATGGGCGAGATGACGGCCGCGGCGGTGCTGATGCAGGCCAACCTCAAGTTCGACGGGACGCTCATTCTGCAGGTGTTCGGCGACGGGCCGGTGAAGCTTGCGGTCGCCGAAGTCCAGGCGGATCTGGCGTTTCGCGCGACGGCCACGGTGCTCGGAGTTGCGCTTCCCGGTGACGCCTTTGCCCAGCTGCTCAACGTGCACGGCGCGGGCCGCTGCGCGATCACGCTGGTCCCTGGCGCGACGCCGACGGGCCGCCAGCCCTATCAAGGCGTCGTGGCGTTGAACGACGTGCACGGCCAAGTGCTGCCGACGTTTGGCCTGGTCCTGGAGCACTACATGCGCCAGTCCGAGCAATTGGAGACGCGCCTCATGCTCGCCGCAGACGAGCACTTGGCCGCGGGTTTGCTGATTCAGCGCCTGCCGGTCGAAGGCGCGGCGAATCTGGGCGCCTCCGCCGGCAACGTGGCGCGCGACGACGCCTTCAAACGGATTGCGCACCTGACGGCGACGTTGACGCGCGCCGAATTGCTGAGTCTGGACGCGAACACACTGTTGCGTCGCCTTTATTGGGAAGAGCCGCTGCGCCGGTTCGACGCGGTGGGCAGCTCGCCGCGCTTCGAGTGCCGTTGTTCGCGCGGACGCGTGGGCCGCATGATGCAGGGGCTGGGCCGCGCCGAGATCGACGACATTCTGGCCGAGCAAGGGCGGGTCGAAGTCGCGTGCGAGTTCTGCGCGCTGCAATATCGCTTCGATTCGGTCGACGTGGGCGAACTCTTCACGCCGGAGCGCGACCAGATCCCCCCGACG
>JBEBHW010000538.1:0-3303 GCA_040081145.1 Burkholderiaceae bacterium | reverse complement strand
GGGCGCAGCCCGGAGCGCGTCGGCTTGACCGAAAGGTTAGGCGTCATTGTTGCACTAGAAGAGCTCGTGCAACTTGTCGTCAAAGCGAAACGTATTGATGACCCAACCGCTCTTCCCCTTGTAGCAGTAGAAGTACCACCGCGTTGCGTGCCTCTCATATTTGTGGATGTAGGTCAAGCGTGCCAAGGACTCACCGAGCTTCTTTTCCTCTATGAACTCATGACCGATTGAAGCACCGAAGCGGGACGACATGCCTGGCACTTGTGAAGGAAGCTGACCTAGCAATACATCGAACTCCGCAGGTGGGATGATTGTCAGGTGCCGGAACGACTTTAGACCCTCCTCGATGTCGCCCCGACCGACCTTCTCCATGGCGCTGTCTGTTACCTTGCGGACCTCAGCGAGGGTAGGTAATCCCTGAGCGCACACCGAAAGTGAAGCGGCAAGCAGCACGAAGGGGGCAAGGAAGTGGCAGATGGACTTGTGCATAGGGTTGGGATTGTATGTTTGACGCCTAACGTATGAGGTAAGCCGCGCGCGGAGGGCGCAGCCCGGAGCGCGTCGGCTTGACCGCAAGGTTAGGTTGCATGCGTCTTCTTGTACTCTGCAAGCATGGCGCTCGCCTCAAGTATTGGCTTCGTTCCGGTTGTAGTTTCGAATTCGTCGAGTAGTGACCGGAGCGGCAACTCCAGATCGGAGGCGCCGAGCTTACGAGCAACGAAGATAGAAGCCATGATAAGCCTCTGAACGTAGCCGACCAGCTGAACTTGCCACTCTCCTATACGAGGAGTTCCGAGCAACCCGGTCACGTGAAACTGAGGAGGATTACCACCATACATTTCCATGATATGAGGGTAGGCGGCGTGAACATAACCTGAGAAAGCCTGGTGGACAGTACGAAGTACCTCCTGGGCGTCTGAGGGGTTTATCTCTCCGGCCGCCAGCTTACCAAAGGTGGCGAAAATCTTTTTCATAGGTACTGTGTTGCGCTTCTGCGCCGAGCGCAATGGGTCGCTGGGTTGCTCGAACTCCTCCTGAAAGAAATTGTCGAGGAAGCGAATCTGGTCTTCGCTGAAGTTGTCGCCCGCTTGGGGAGTGAGTAGGAAGAAGATTTCATTGCAGAAGTCGTCGACCATTCGACAAAGTGCCCCGACTTCTTGCGTATGGCCAGCGCGGAGGAGCAGCACGCAGGCGTTGAGCGTTGAGATTGCTTTTATGCCCTTCAGATAGCACGCCACCGATTCTGTGGGCCGCTCGTACCGGAACTGACGGTATGCGCCAACGTCGCGGAAGAGAACGGGGCCTGCGGCTTTGTCCATCGCGGTGTAGAACTGCTCCAGCTGCCGCAGCGAATGCGCGAGGTAGTCTTCTATGGGCATTTGTGCAACCTAACGTATGAGGTAAGCCGCGCGCGGAGGCCGCAGGCCGGAGCGCGTCGGCTTGACCGGAATGCGAAGGGACTTCCCACCTTCGGGCAACGGCGTCGATGCGCCAAGATTGGTGGTGATTGAAGTCGTCAATCTCAAGCCTATGAAAGGGGAAGTCCGTGGAGCAGATTACACGAGTTGGGGTGCAGCGTGAAGCGCAACGTGAATCGCGAGGTCGAGCCGTTCGCGTCGGGGCCGATCTGGCCAAGCGCGTGATCCAGGTTCATGCCGTGGACGCCGCGGGGCGGGTGCTCGTCAGCCGCGCACTGGCGCGCGACAAATTTCTGGCCTGGTGCGCGCAATTGCCCGCCGGGTGCATCGTGGCCATGGAGAGCAGCTCCAGTGCGCACCACTGGGCGCGCAAGCTCATCGCGCTCGGTCTTGACGCACGCATCATCGCCGCGCAACTCGTCAGCCCGTATCGCAAACAAGGCGCCAGCGGCAAAAACGACGCCAACGATGCCGCGGCCATCTGCGAGGCCGCGTCGCGCCCGCAGATGCACTTCGTGCCGGCCAAGAGCATCGAGCAGCAAAGCATGCTGTGCGTGCACCGGCTGCGCGAGGGGTTCAAGGCCGAGCGCACCGCGTGCATCAACCGCATCCGCGGGCTGCTGGCCGAGTTCGGCCTGGTCTTCGCGCAAAGCCCGGCGGCGCTGCAGGCCGTTCTGGCCGACGTGATCGAGGATGCGAGCAACGAGATGAACGCGCTGGCGCGCCGGGTCGTGCAACAAGCGCAAGCGCAATGGCGTGAGTTGGATGCCCATATCGAGTGGTGCGACGCGCGCATCGCCACGCATGCCAAGGACAACGCCGAGGTGAAGAAGGCTGCCACCCTGATGGGGATCGGCCCCGTGACGGCTTCGGCCGCGCTGGCCACGGTGGGCGAGTTCAAGCAGTTCCGGCACGGCGCGCAGTTCGGCGCCTGGATCGGCCTGGTGCCGCGCCAGCACTCCTCGGGCGGCAAGAACAACCTGGGTGGCATCACCAAGCGGGGCGACACGTACTTGCGCAGCCTGCTGATCCAGGGAGCCAAGTCGGCGGTCATGACCGCGCACAAGCGCAGCGACCCGATCTCGCGCTGGGTCACGGCGCTGCGCGAGCGAGCCGGCTGGCAAAAGGCGGCGGTGGCGCTGGCCAACAAGAATGCACGCATCCTGTGGGCGGTGATGACCAAGGGCGAGGCGTTCGACGCGCACCATGTGAGCAGACCGCCGGCGGTGGCGGCAACGGCGCCGGCCTCGGTTCCGGCGCCGGTGCCGGTGCCCGCGCCTACGCGCAATGTCAGCGGCGCGGCTGCCGCATAGCCGCGGGCTGCAAGCGCCGCAACACAGTTTCCATCACGCAGCAGGCATCAGTCAGAAGACGCATATGACAGGTCAGACCGGCAGCGGGCAAGCTCGACTAACCATTCGTGGCTCGAATCGTTCGATGTCCACGCGATCGGAATGGAGCCCCGCTGAGCGGTTCGCATCTGGGTCCGCACACAAGGCCACAGTGCCCGTGCAACAAGGCCGTCTGTAGAGAAGCAGTCTGCACCTTTGTCGCAGCCCTTCGGCCCGCCTGCATCCTATTCACCTTGCGCCACACACACACGAAGCAATGAAGAAGTCTGTCATGGCTTGTCGGCCAAGTGTCTTGGCCGACAAGCATCGCTCCAGTGTGGGTTTCAGGCCGACCGTGTCAAGGCCAAGCCCTTCGGGTGGCCTGCGGCCAGCCTTGACACGGTCGGCCTGAAACGAATGCGCGAATACCGGAACACCGAATACCAAAACCAAACCGCTGTCTGCTTGACTTGTTGGGAAGTCCCTGTAAATGGTTAGGCGTCAGCGGCTCTCCGGTACGATTAGGTTTCATGCCGAGGTACAGACGCCGTGGC
>JBEBHW010000537.1:0-3304 GCA_040081145.1 Burkholderiaceae bacterium | reverse complement strand
GGCTCGAAGCCGGCGCCGGACACGTCGGCGGCGCGGTTTCCCGGTGCCGAGTAGTTGATGCGCAAGCCGACGACGTGGGTGCTGATGTCGCCTGCCGAGGCAACGTGCAGGCTCAGCGATACCTTGCGAAATGCGCGCACCTTGAACTCGATCGCATCGCTGTACGCGCCCTGCCCCGCCGCCAGGGTGAGCCCAGGCAGGCCGTCGAACGTGAGCGCATGGTTGCTGCCGGCCTTGACGTCGGCGCCTTCGCCGATCGCGTCGCCAAGGTAGGCGGCGGAAAACGTCACGGGCTTGGTGCCCATGGTGTTTTCCAGCTTCACGCGAATGTGCGTTCCGGAGATGCTGGGCATCAGCAGCATGCGCACGGTGCGGTTGGTCATGTCGGGCGTGGTCTGCACCGCGCCGTGCGAAGTGGCCCAGGCGGTTTGCCAGTCGGCGCCGCCGTCGGCGAGCGCCGCGAGCGGCGCGAAGGCCAGGACCCAGGTTGCGAACAGCCAGGCAAGGAATCTCGATTTCATGGGGTCTCCAATGGGTTCGAAGTGCGAACAGCGGCGCGATCGTAGGTGCGGCGTCGCGCAGCGTGTCGGCCGCGCCAAACTAAAAGCAAATTTTCGACAGACTGCGCGAGAAACCTAAAGCGCCACGCGCGCGTCGCGCCGGCCTGGGCGCGCAGGGTGCGTCACGACCGGTCGTTGGCTGCGGCGCACTGTGGGGTCACTCGGGCGCGCTCGCGCACGATCCACGCCAGCGCGACAGCCAGGACGACGAGCGACACCGCCAGCGCGAGCGGTCCGCGTGCCTGCATCCAACTCGGCCAATCGAGGCTGCGCAGCGCTTGCGTGCGCTCAAGCATCCAGTGCCAAGCGGTGTGACCCACCAGCAGCGACACCAGCGCCATCAGGGTCCGCTCGTGCGTCGACACGCGATTGAAAAGCCAAACCAGAGGCGGCAGCACGACGCCCAGCACGAGCAGCTGACCGAGTTCGATGCCGACGTTGAACGCCAGCAGCGAAGTCAGCAAGTGCGACCCAGCGAACTGCAGTTGCGATTTCAAGAGGAACGAAAAGCCGAAGCCGTGCACCATGCCGAAAGCGAAGGTCACGATCCAGCGGCGCTGCAGGTTCGGCCGGAATACGTTCTCCGCGGCCATGTACAGGATCGACAGCGCGATCAGCAACTCGATGAGCGGCGCAAACCACGCGCCCGAAGGCACGACGCCGTACGCCGCGGCGATCAGCGTCACCGAATGCGCGAGCGTGAACGCCGTGATCACGCCCACCAGTGTCCACCCGACGCGGCGAAACGGAATCACCAGGCACAGCAGGAACAGCAGGTGATCCGGCCCGTCAAGGATGTGGGCGAAGCCGGCTTTCAGGAAGGTCCACGCAGCCTGGTGCCAGCGCGGGTCGAGTTCGATGCGGCCTGCCGCCGTGCTCACCTCGAAGGCCCGCACCACGCCGTCAGGCGCGACGAAACGCGCGTCCAGCTTCAACCGATCGCCCATTCCCGGGCTGACGTGAAAGTCCATCGCGAAAGCGGCCAACGCGTTGCGCACCGGGTACTCGAGATAGACGTCAAAGTAGCCTTGATTCCAGAACACTTCGGCACTTTCGGGCAGGCTTGAGCCCTGCACCGACGCCAGCGCGAGTTCAAACGACTCGAACGACTTGTCGGAAGGCAGCGATATCCGCGCCTGACCGTGCGAGTGCGCGAGCAAGGCGCCGTCTTCGAAGAATTCAATGCCCTTTGCGGTGGCGGCAATCGCCGCAGGGAACCGGCTTTGGACGTGCGCCAGATCGATGAAGCCCGGCCCGCCGCGTTTGGGCAGGTCGATGTTCAGCAACAGATCCAGCGGCAAGCGCACCAGAACGCGCAGGCGCTGCGCATCGGGTTTGACAAGAGCGTGCACGCGCGACTCGCCGGGCGTGTCGTGCGCCCAGGCGCTGCCCCAGCCGACAGCGACCAGACACGCGACCCAAAAAAAGAGCTTGCGCAGCATGAATCGATTCGATGAAACAGCCCGTGTCCGCTCACCCTGCCGCGGCGACGTGCGGCGCGACGTGAGTGGCCTCCGCGCCGACGCGCCAGGAAGGCGCGCCGGCGCCGTGCACTTCAGCGCACCGGTTCAATCGTGATCGTCGTCATCGTCGTCCCTCGGCTTGAACTTCTGCGCACGCTTGCCGGTGTCGACTTCCGCCGTGTAGATATTGCCCTTGGAGTCGACCGCCAGGTTGTGCACCCAGTGGAACTGGCCCGCGCTGCGGCCATTGCGGCCGAACGTGGACAGCAAGTCGCCACTGCGCCTATCGAAGATCGCGACGCGCTGATTCTCACCATCGGGGTTGTACAAGTACTTCTGGCGCTTGCCCGCCGAGAAGTCGACGTCCCACATCGCGCCGTTGCCGAGCGTGTCGCGCGCGTACAGCACCTCGTCGACGAACCCGCCTGCCTTGGTGAAGACCTGGTAGCGGTTGTTGATGCGGTCGCACACGTACACCAGACCGTCCTTCGCGATGCGCACGCAATGCACCGGGTTGCGGAACTGCTGGTCGAGCACGTTCGGGTTGTACGGCGCGGGAGCGGCGTCGCTCGGAACATGGCCATACGCACCCCAGTGGCGCTTGTACAGTCCAGTCGCTGCATCAACCACCAGAACGCGCTTGTTCTGGTAGCCGTCGGCGATGTAGAGCTCGTTGTTCGTCGGGTCGACTTCGGTGTCGGCCGGCTGGCCGAGCAGCGGCCTGCCGTTGCGGTCGCCGTCCTTGTTGTTGCTGCGGCCCAGCGTCGCGCTGCTGAACGCACCCGGCCTGCCAATCTGGTAGACGAACGTGCCGTCGGCAGTGAACTTCAGGATCTGGTTGTTCGCTCCGCCGTTGCCGCCGATGTAAACGAAGTCGTTGTGGTCGACGAAGATGCCGTGCTCATTCGCCACCGGCCAGTCGCAGCTGTTCCTGTTGTCGCGCACCGAATTGCCGTTTGCCTGCGGCGCCGCTTCGGGAATCGATACGCAGCGGCTCGTCAGGAAACCCGGGTCCGCCGGCCCGCCCCAGGCGGCGAGCAGGTCGCCTGCGCGATTGAACTTCATCACTGCAGGCGCCGCCTTGCAGCAGTCGGCACGCGGCACGGTGCGCGTCTTGGGCGTTGTGAAAAGCGGGAAGGCGGACTCGGCGCCCGCTTCATCGTCGGTCAGCGAATGCGCGCGCTGGACGATCCAGATGTTGTCGTGGCGGTCCACCGCGATGCCTCCGACCTGGCCGACCAGCCACTGGTTCGGCAACGCCTTGGGCCACGAGGTATAGAC
>JBEBHW010000536.1:0-3305 GCA_040081145.1 Burkholderiaceae bacterium | reverse complement strand
GAAGCGAACACGCTCGGCTCCAAAGCCGCGTCGCTGGCGCTGACCAACGTCGCCGTCGAGATGAAAGTCGCGATCGAGCAGATGCGCGAGCAGGTGCAAAACATCGAGTAGCACAAGCTGCCGCCGGTGCGCCGCGCGCGGCGACTCCCGCTCACTTCAGGCCTGGCGATTGGCGCAGAAAAGCCCGCGCAAAGACTTGTGCAAGCAGGCCGCGGTCTTCCACCGCAGCCTCGTTGAGCTCATTGAACACGCCGTGCAGGAGTTCTTGCGTGAGTCCGCGCTGAATTCGCTTGACTCCAAGGTTGACCGACTCCGAGCCTCCCCTTACATTACTGACCAGTCAGTCATTACCCTGTCCATGCTCGCCCATCCGCCAACACGCCAGCGCCGCAAGGAAGCGCGCCCGCAAGAGCTGCTCGACGCGGCGCTCGACCTGTTCGTCGAGAAAGGCTTTGCCGCGACGCGCTCCGAAGAAGTGGCGCAGCGCGCCGGCGTGTCCAAGGGCACGCTGTATCTCTACTACCCGAGCAAGGAAGAGCTCCTCAAGGAGGTGATTCGGCACAACATGGTGCACGAGATCGCGAAGGGGCTGGACACCGTCGCGCAATTCAGCGGCCCGAGTGCCGAGCTGTTGACGCTGATCTACCAGCAATGGTGGGAACACATCGGCGAAACGCGCGCGTCGGGAATCATGAAGCTGATGATTTCGGAGGTGCGCAACTTCCCGGAGATTGCCCAGTTCTACGCCGACGAAGTCATCCAGCCCACCCATGAACTGCTGACGCGGTTGCTGGAGCGCGGCATCGAGCGCGGCGAGTTCCGTCACATCGACGTGGCGCACGTCGTGCACGCACTCGTCGCTCCGATGCTGTTCCTGATGTTGCACAAGCACTCGATCGGCGCGTGCGGCGTGTGCCATTCGATCGACCCGCGCGCCGTCATCGCCGCGCACCTCGACCTGGTCCTGAACGGTCTGCAAGTCGCGCCCCCATCGCCAGCGAAGACTCGCGCTGCGGCCGTAAAGAAGGCGGCGGGAACGAAAGCGAAAGAGGCGCGACTCCCATGAAACGCATCGCCGGATGGATTGCGCTGGTGGCGCTGCTGCTGGGTGTGGGCGGGCTGATTTCCCGTGCGCTGCAACAACGCCAACCCGCGGCGCCGGCAGCGGCACCCAAGGCGAACGTGGCGCTGGAACTGGCGCCCTCCGACATCTTGACGGCCGGCGTCGTCGAGCTGACCCGAACACTTGAAGTTTCGGGAGGCCTGAAGGCGATCCACAGCGCCTTCCTGAAGGCCAAGGTGGCCGCCGAAGTGCAAGCCTTGAGCGTGCGCGAAGGCGACAAGGTCCGCCAAGGCCAGGTCCTCGGCCAGCTCGATGCCACCGAACTCGACTGGCGGCTGCGCCAGGCCGAACAGACCGCGGCGTCGGCGAAGGCGCAGGCGGCGATCGCCACACGCGCCCTCGAAAACAACCGGGCTCTCGTGGCGCAGGGCTTCATTTCCGCGACGGGGCTCGAGACCTCAATTTCCAACGACGCCGCCGCCCAAGGCACGCTCGAGGCCGCGCTGGCCGCCGCCGAACTCGCACGCAAGGCGCGTGCCGATGCGACCCTGCTCGCGCCCATCGCCGGCTTGGTCTCGCAGCGCCTCGTGCAGCCCGGCGAACGCGTCGCGGTCGACGCGCGCTTGATCGAAATCGTCGACTTGTCGCAGCTCGAACTCGAGGCGGCTGTCGCCACCGAAGACATCGGCGCATTGAGCGTGGGCCGGCCGGCGTGGCTGCGTATCGACGGCGTCGATGCGCGAATCGCCGCGAAGGTCGCGCGCATCAACCCGAGTGCCCAGGCCGGAAGCCGCTCGATCATGGTTTACCTTGCGGTGCAAGGCCAGCCGCAATTGCGCCAGGGCATGTTTGCCACGGGCCAGATTGAGCTCGCGCGCAAGGCGGCCACGGCGGTGCCGCTGTCCGCCGTGCGAACCGACGGCGCGACCCCGCAGGTGCTGCTGTTGTCGAGCGACCGGGTGCGCGTGCGCGATGTCGCCTTGGGCCTGCGCGGAGAGGTGAACGGTCAGGTTTGGGTCGAGATCGTCACCGGGCTGGCTGCCGGCGAGCGCATCCTGACGGGCAGCGTCGGCTCGATTCGCGACGGCACTGCGGTGCGCCTTGCCACGGCGCCGCCCGCTGCGCCCTCTCCCGCCTCGGCGGCCGCGGCAGCCCGCTGAGCGGCCGCAGCAGCGCGCGCCCCATGTGGTTCACCCGCGTCTCGATCGCGAATCCCGTCATGGCGACGATGGTCATGCTCGCCTTCGTCGTACTCGGTCTGTTCTCCTACCAGCGCCTGAAAGTCGACCAGTTCCCGAACATCGACTTTCCCACTGTTGTGATCCAGATCGACTATCCGGGCGCGTCGCCCGAGATCGTCGAGAACGAGGTGACGCGCAAGATCGAAGAAGCGGTGAACACGATCGCCGGCATCAGCCAGATGTTTTCGCGCTCCTACGAGGGCACGTCGGTCGTCGTCGTCCAGTTCAATCTGGACGTCGAAGGCCGCAAGGCCGCCGACGACGTTCGCGAAAAAGTTGCGGCAGTGCGCCCGCAATTGCGCGAGGAGGTGAAAGAGGCACGCGTGTCCCGTTTCGACCCGGCGAGCCGCCCCGTCTACACGCTGGCGATGACGTCGCCCGACGGGTCTCGCAGCAGCCTGGAACTTTCGACCTACGCCGACCAGATCGTTAAAAAGCGCCTGGAAAACGTGCGCGGCGTCGGCTCGGTGACGCTGGTGGGTGCGCGCAAACGCGAAATCAATATCTACTTGAGGCCGCAAGCGATGGAGGCGCTGGGCGTGGGTGTGGACCAGGTGCTCGCCGCGGTGCGCAGCGAAAACCAGGACCTGCCGGCCGGCGCCTTGCGCTCTGCGCAAGCCGAACAAGTGGTGCAGATCCAGGGGCGGCTTGCACGCCCGGAAGATTTCAAGACCCTCATCGTCGCGCGCCGCGCGAACGCGGCGATTCGCCTCTCCCAGGTCGCCGAGGTTGTCGACGGCCCCGAAGAGCTGGAGAGCCTGGCGCTCTACAACGGCCAACGCACGCTGGCCATCGAAGTGCAAAAGGCGCAGGGCGAGAACACCCTGGACGTCGTCGACGGCCTGAGCGCGGTGGTGAAGACGCTCGAGACGCAACTGCCCCCGGGGATGAAGCTGGAGCTGGTGCGCGACGCGTCGCGGCCGATTCGCGTGTCGGTGAACAACGTGCGCCGCACCATGTTCGAAGGCGCGGCACTCACCATCGGCATCGTGTTCCTGTTT
>JBEBHW010000535.1:0-3305 GCA_040081145.1 Burkholderiaceae bacterium | reverse complement strand
GGGTCTTCGCAATGCACGCAGGACTTCGGGAAGTGCACCGTCTCGGTGTGCGGATATTCGCCCACCTCGAAGGTCTGCACGCGGTTGAAGAAAGTGCCCGTGGGATCTTCGCCGTAGGGGTTGGCGTCGAACATCGGCCCTGCGGCGCCTGCCGTGTTCCACTCCTTGCAGCTTGTCACGCAGGCTTGGCAACCCACGCACACGTTCAGGTCGATCACCAGGGCGAGTTGCACGGCACTCATTTGCCGACTCCTGCGATGCGCGCCGCACCGCGGCCCAGGGCGGCGAGCAGGCCCGGCCGCTTTTCCATTCCCGGGTAAATCTGCATCGCCTCGAACTGCGGCACGCTGCGCTGCGCCAGCTGATCCACGTCTTTGTAGATGCGCACACGCACGTCGTACCAGCCGGCCTGGCCGGTGATGGGGTCGGAGTTCGAAATCTTTGTGCTGCCGTGGTCGCTCGGCAGCTCTTCCGAAATCAAGTGGTTCAGCAAAAAGCCCAGGCGCGACTCGTTGGCGCCCGGCGCAAGGTTCCATGCGCCGGCCGCCTTGCCGATCGCGTTCCAGGTCCATACCGTGCCCGGCTCAACGGCTTCCGACAGCCCCGCAAGGCAGCGCACTTTGCCCCATTGCGATTCGACCCAGATCCAGTCGCCTTCGGCAATTCCGGCGGCGCGTGCCGTCTGCGTGTTGATCGTCAGAACGTTGTGCGTGTGGATCTGGCGCAGCCAGGCGTTTTGCGAGTCCCACGAGTGGTACATCGCCATGGGACGCTGCGTCACTGCGGCGAGCGGGTACTTGTGCTTGTCCGTCACGTGCGACTCGAGCGGCTCGTAGTAGAACGGCAGCGGGTCGAAGTAGGTCGCGATGCGCGCCTTCAAATGCTCCGGCGGCTTGCGCGTCACGCCCTTGCCCAGCGCCGCGCTGCGAAAGTGTTGCAGCACCTCGGAGTACAAGTGGATCAGGATGGGCTCGGCGTAGCGCGTGATGCGGTTCGCGCGCGACCATTCCAGGTAGCCCTGGTTCCAGTTGCGCATGTAGTGAAAGCTGCGTGGCAACTCGTGGTGATAGACGCAGTTGTTCTGCGCGTACATCTCCCACTGGCGCGGATTGGGTTCGCCGATGAGGAATTTCTCGCCGCTTTTTCCCCGCCAGCCGGCGAGAAAGCCGATGCCTGAGCCAGGTTCGGTTTCCCAGTTGACGACGAAATCCGGGTAGTCGCGGTACTTGCGCCGGCCCTCCTTGGTGACGAAGGTCGGCAGCTTCAGGCGTGAGCCGAGTTCGATCAGCACTTCCTGGAAGGGCTTGCAATCGCCCGTCACGGGCAGCACTGGAATTCGCACCGAGTCGGTTGGGCCTTCGAACTCCGAAATCGGCCGATCGAGCATCGACATCACGTCGTGGCGCTCGAGGTAGGTGGTGTCGGGCAGGATCAGATCGGCGAAGGCCGTCGTCTCGGAGTGAAACGCGTCGGCGACGACAAGAAACGGGATCTTGTACTCGCCCGATCCGTCCTTGTCGTTGAGCATGTGGCGCACGGCCTGGGTGTTCATCGTCGAGTTCCACGCCATGTTGGCCATGAAGATGAACAGCGTGTCGAGCGGGTACGGGTCACCGCGCCAGGCGTTGGTGATGACGTTGTGCATCAACCCGTGCACCGACAATGGGTACTCCCACGAGAACGCCTTGTCGATGCGAACCGGGCTGCCGTCGTCGTTGACAAAGAGGTCGTCCGGGTCGGCCGGCCAACCCAGCGCCATGCCGTCCAGCGGGCGGTTCGGCTGCACCGCGCGTGGGTCGTTGGGCGTGCGTGCGCAAGGCGGTATCGGCCGCGGGAAAGGCGCCTTGTGGCGAAAGCCTCCCGGCCGATCGATCGTGCCGAGCAGCGACATCAGAATCGCCAACGCGCGCACCGTCTGGAAACCGTTGCTGTGCGCAGCCAGCCCGCGCATCGCGTGAAACGCGACCGGATTGCCCGTCACCGTGTCGTGCTCCTTGCCCCAAGAATCGGTCCAGGCAATCGGCAGTTCGATTTTTTGATCGCGCGCCGTCACGCCCATCTCGTGCGCGAGGCGGCGGATCGTCTCCGCCGGAATGCCGGTGATGCCCTCGGCCCACTGCGGCGTGTAGTCCTTGACGCGGTCTTGCAGCAACTGGAACGCCGGTTTCACGCTCGTGCCGTCGGCGAGTTCGAATTCGCCCAGCAGATAAGGGTCGGCGCCTGCCGTGTGGGTGATGACGGCCTTGTTCGTGTGCCGGTCCCACCAGAGCTTGTTCTGCGGGTCGTAACACGCCTCTTCGTTGGGTACTTCGGTGCGCACGAACATGCCGAGTTCGTCGTTCGCCGCATCGGTGTTGACCAGTTCGCCGCCGTTCGTGTACTGCACGACGAAGTCGCGGTCGTAGAGGCCGCGCGCCAGGATCTCATGGATCACCGCGAGCAAGAGCGCGCCGTCGGTGCCGGGGCGGATCGGCACCCATTCGTCGGCGATCGCCGAGTAGCCGGTGCGAACCGGATTGACGGAGACGAAGCGCCCGCCGTCACGCTTGAATTTCGCAATCGCGATCTTCATCGGGTTGCTGTGATGGTCTTCCGCCGTGCCCATCATCACGAACAACTTGGCACGGTCCAGGTCCGGGCCACCAAACTCCCAGAACGATCCGCCGATCGTGTAAATCATGCCCGCGGCCATGTTCACCGAACAGAAGCCGCCGTGCGCGGCGTAGTTGGGCGTGCCGAACTGGCGCGCGAACAGGCCGGTCAACGCCTGCATCTGGTCGCGCCCGGTGAAGAGGGCAAACTTCTTCGGGTCCGTCGCGCGGATCCTTGCCAAGCGATCCGTGAGCGTGGCAAACGCCTCTTCCCACTCGATTTCCTCGAAGTCGCCGGCGCCGCGTTCAGTGCCGGCCTTGCGCTTCAGGGGTTTGAGCAAGCGCGCCGGGGAATACTGCTTCATCGCCCCGGACGCGCCCTTCGCGCAGATCACGCCCTTGTTCAGCGGGTGCGCCGGGTTGCCGTCGATGTAGCGAATCTTGCCGTCGCGCAAGTGCACGCGGATGCCGCAGCGGCACGCGCACATGTAGCACGTCGTGTTGCGGATCTCGCGCGCCGCGTTCGCGTGCGGATCTTTGAGGGGGTCGTGCAGCGGTGAGTGCGGCATGTCGAAAGGCGGGGCTTCAGAGCGTGCAGGGGCGGACAAAGGCCTCGAACTCGCGGAACCGTCCTGAATCAGCCCTTGTAGCCCATCAGTCGAGGCAGGAACAGGACGAGGTCGGGGAACAGCACGAGCAACGCCAGCGCGCCGA
>JBEBHW010000534.1:0-3305 GCA_040081145.1 Burkholderiaceae bacterium | reverse complement strand
CAAATCATCCACTTCCTGACTGTGTGTCTCATCTTCGTCTCCTGGTGGTGTGTTCAAGTCTCACGAGATCGGCCGGCTCATGCCGGCCCAGTACGGCTCCCGAAGCTCCCGCTTGAGGATCTTGTCGAGCGTGTTTCTTGGAAATGAAGTCCGGAATTCGACGCGTGACACGCGCTGCGTCTTACCCAAGCGCGCATTGCCCCATTCCAGGAGCTGCGCCTCGGAGGTCCGCGCGCCTGCACGCATGATCGCCAGCAGCAGCGGGGTCTCACCCCACTTCTCGTGCGGAACGCCGATCACGGCCACCTCCTGGACATCGGGGTGCTGCATGAAGACGTCCTCGAGATCGACGGCGTACACCTTGACTCCGCCTGAAATGATCATGTCCTTGACACGACCGGAGAGGTGCAGGTAGCCGTCGGCGTCGTAGTAGCCCACGTCGCCGCTGCGCAGGTACGCGCGCCCGGTGTCCGGGTGCGTCCAGAGCGACGCAAGTGTCCTGTCGGGATCCCGGTAGTAGCCCTTCAGGAGCAGCGCGCTGTAGCCGACGATCTCGCCCACGCCGCCTTGGGGAAGCTCGGAGTCATCCGGCCCGATGATGCGAATGTCGGTATCCACTGTGGCAATGGGACGGCCGACCGAACCTGCCTTGCCGGCAGCGTAGTCGCGGCGCCCGACGAAAGTCATGAAGCCCTCGCCCATGCCATAGATCTCGCACAGTTCGAGTTCCGGAAGGCCTTCCTGGACAGCGCGGAAAGTGTCGCTGGAAAGTGGCGAGCCCGCCGACATGATGACCCTCATCGTGCGCAGCATCGCGGGCCGGAATTTCGTCTTGTCATGCATCATCACCAGCTGGGTCGGCACCATGAACGCGTGCGTGCAGGACTCGCGTTCGACGGTCTCGTGGAAACTCTCGACACTGAACTTCGGCAGGATCACCACCGTGCCGCCGGCGTAAAGCGTCGGCAGCATCGTGACCCAGGTCCCGTTGTGGTACATGGGTGTGGTCAGGATGGTGCGGCTGGCATCGTCGATGTGCATCAGCGGACCGAGCGCCAGCGGATAGAGCAGCCGCGCCCAATGGCTGTGTTCCATCCCTTTGGGAACGCCCGTGGTGCCTGAGGTGTAGAGGATGCTGATGGTGTCTTCGAAGCGGCTCTGCACACCGGGGTCCGTGCCAGGCGATCCTGCACTCCAGGCGCCATAGTCGATCCAGCCCGCTCTGCTGGCGCCGATCGCGATGAAACCCCCTGTGCCGGGAATCCCTGTCAATTCGGCGCGCAGGGTCTCGACCTGCTCCAGCGTGTCCTCGGAGGCGAAGAGCAGCTTCGCCTGCGAGTTCTGGATCATCGCGGCAAGCGAGTCCCTGGCCATCAGGACACTGAGCGGCACGATCACGCACCCGGCCGCGATCGTTCCGAGCGTGATTTCGAGCAGTTCGATGGAGCTGTTCAGGAGGGTCGCGACCTTGTCGCCGCGGCGCAGCCCCAGGGCCACCAGCGTGTTTGCGATCTGGTTCGACCGGTTCACCAGCTCGGCCCAGGTTCTTCGCTGCGTCCCGCACACGACCGCTGTCTTGGCAGGCGTCAAGCGCGCGTGATGCGCCAGCACCTGCGTGAGGGTGAGCGGCCGGATATCGATCACGAGTCGCTCCGGTTCGCCTGCCGCGCAAGCCTCGCATGGTCGGCTGCCAGCGCGATGTAGTGCTGGACCGCTTCGCGCATCGCCTGCAGTTCCTCTGCCCTGACTTCGCGCATTCGGCGCGCGGGTGCTCCACCCCAAAGCTCGCCGCTGGCCACCCGGGTGTTCTCGACCACAAGCGCCCCCGCGGCGACGATGGCGCCGCTCTCGACGACGGCCCCATTCAGCAGCGTTGCACGCATGCCAACGAAGCTGTCGTCTTCGAGCGTGCAGCCGTGCAACATCACGGAATGACCCACCAGGACATCGCAGCCGATGGTCGTCGGGCGATCCTGGGGAGACACGTGCACGATGGTGCCGTCCTGCAGGTTGCTGCGCGCCCCGACGCGGATCCGCTGCACATCGCCGCGCAGGATGCAGCCATACCAGATGCTGGCCTGTGCGCCCACGTGGACGTCACCAATCACGGTCGCCGTCGCGGCGAGGAAAGCATCCTGCGCGAGCTCGGGCAGGGTGGTGCCATAAGCAAGCACATTTCCAACGTGATAGCGATGGCTTTGCATCGAGCTGTCTCAGAGTTCGTCTGCCCGCTCGACCAGATGCGAAAGCACGCCGCCGGTGGACTTGGGGTGAATGAAGCCGATGCGTGAGCCGCGCGCTCCGGGTCGACCGCGCTGGTCGATCATGCGGTGGCCGGCGGCTCTCAGCGTTTCCAGTCGCTCGTCGAGTTTGTCGACGCGAAAGGCAATGTGGTGCAGCCCCGGCCCGCGCGTCTCCAGAAAACGGGCGACCGCACCATGATCCTGGCGCGTATCACCCGCATGATGACCGGACGCCCTGGCCGAGGTATGCGTCGGCAGGGTCTGGATGATCTCCAACTCGCAATCTCCCACGCCGATGAACAGATCGTGCACCGCAGCGATGAACTGCGCGGGCCGGTTGTGCACCACCGTATGGACCTTGCCTTCGGCGTTCTTGAACACGAAGTGCTCGACCGAGATCTGCACTTCGGTGTCGGTTTGCTCGCCAAGGAACTTGCATCCGAGGCGGTTGCAGTAGGTCTGCATTGACAGGGGATTGTCGGTGCCGACGATCCCCAGGTGATCCAGGCGCATGACGAAGCTCGATTCCCCTGCGGGTCGGTCAATCGGCTCGGTCAGCCAGGTCTTGACGCCGTTCGTTGCCTGGACCGAAAGCAGGTAGCGGGAGCGGCCATCCAGACCGGCCTCGAACTCGCCAGTCTCGCCGCGAAGCCCGCGCGCCTTCAGGGTGGTTGCCGCTTGCTCGACATCTTTCACCGCCAGGGCGATGTGGTGGACGCCTGTGCGCGTCTCGCCGCCCACGTGGCGATCGCCCTTTGCGAACAGCGCCAGGGCCGACTGGCCGACACTGAACATCGGCACCGAGCCTGCATCGCCCGCACGATGTTCGGACCGAACCAGCCCGAAGTCCCTCTCCCAGACGCGCGCGGCGGCTTCCACGTCATCGACGACAACGGCCACGTAGGCCAACTCTTCACCGTACATTCAATTCTCCGTGAGTGCTTGCAATACGTGGCTCGACAGGAGCCCATCGATGCGCTCCTTCGTGATTCCCCAGGCCTGCAGCGCCTCGCGGCTGTGCTCCCCAAGAAGCGGCGGCGGCCGATGCACACTCTTGCCGCC
>JBEBHW010000533.1:0-3308 GCA_040081145.1 Burkholderiaceae bacterium | reverse complement strand
GCGGATTCAGGCAACGCTGCTCGCGATCAATTCGGCCGACGACGAACGCAACCCGCAGGAAAACGGCGTACTCGAGCGCGAAATCAAGCGCGTGAAGAACGGTCGCGTGCTGCTCATCCCGGGCAGCGAAATGACCGCAGGGCACGGGACGACGGGGCAGGCGAAGTTCTGGAAGAAGGAGGTCGGCGAACTCCTGCAAAGCGCGCCGCGCCTGCCGACGAAGTAGCCAGGTGCCTGCGCCGCGCCGGCGAGCGCCAGCGCGCGGTAGGGCTATTCGCGTGCGCGCATGATGCGCGAATGCTTCCTGCTGCGCACCTGCACGACGACACCGGCGTCATCCGCTTTTGGGTTCTCACTGAGTCGGGCCAGCAAGTCGGCGCGACGATCAGCAAATCGACGCTGCACTACGCTTTCGGCGCCGACCTCAGCGGGTCCGACGCCCTGGCCACCTACACCGCGAACCACGTCGTCATCGACGCCGCAGTGCGGCGGCGCGTCGCCGCCGGATCCATCGAGCCGGTGATGCTTCGCGAACGCGACGTTCCCGTACCGGCAAGGCGCTGAACCCGGGCCTGTGCCTGGTGACGCGCTGAAGCGTCCCGCTGCGGCCGCTTCGCTTCAGCGCCGCCGCAGCCCCAAGCCCATCACGGTCCCGACGACGAGCACGGCGCCGACCCACTGAATCGGCGCGACGCTTTGCCCCAGGATCAACCACGCCATTCCCAGCGCGGCGACCGGCTCGACGTTGAGGATCGGCGAATTGCCGACAACGCCGAGCTTGGGCAGCAGCGTGAACAGCATCGTGAACGCGGTGCCGTAGAGCACGCTCAAGGCGATCAAGCCCCACCAGCCGGCCGCCGCGTTCGGCCAGTGCAGGCCGCCTTGCGCCAACGCTCCGCCCAAGGCGAGCACGCCGACGATGACCATCGTCAGCGTCGTGCGCAGGCGCCCGTCGAGCGCAGCGACTTCGTGCTGCGTGAGCGCGAGCACCATGCCGAAAGTCGCTCCCGCGCCCACGCCGTAGGCGACACCTTTGCCGATGCGGTCCCACTGCGCTTGTGCGCCCAGCCCGGAGGCGATGCCCGACACGTCGAGCGCGAGCGCCAGGCCCACCAGGATGATGGGCATGGCGATCAGCACGGCGCGTTCCGGCTTGCGTTTGTAGAGCAGCCAGATCGCGAACGCCGCCCACAGCGGATACGTGTTGAACGCGAGCAGCGCGAGACCCACTGGAATCAGCGCGACCGACGAGTAAAGCCAGACGCTTTGCACCGTGACGAGCAGGCCGATGGCGAGCATCATGCGGCGCTGGCGCGAGTTCAGGACGATGGGGACGCGCGCCCACCCCACGAGCAGCCCGACGACGAGCGCGGTGGCGAGGCTGCGCGCGGCGACTGCCGTTGTGACATCCACCCCATGGTCCAGCGCCACCCGCGCAGCGACGTGGTTCGCGCCGAACAGGCACGCCAGGAACAGCAGCGTGACGAAGGCCTTGGGGGTGAGGGCTTGCGTGCCCATGGGCAAATGTGGCTTCGCCACTTTGCTCATTCCCCGCGGGGGACGGACGACGTACGTCGTCGGCCTAGGGGCCCCATCATTGGCCGGTCCAGCGCGGCGGGCGCTTTTCGACGAAGGCGCGAACGCCCTCGGCAAAATCTGCGCTGCCGTAGGTCGCGAGCACCAGATCGTCGCCGTCAGGCAATGCACGCGACTCCTGGATGCGGCGCACCGACTCCTTCGTCACCCACATCGTGATCGGCGCGTGCGTCGCGATTCGCTGCGCGAGCTCGCGCACATGGTCCTCGATCTTGTCGGCGTCGACGATATGGTGCACGAACCCGGCGGCGCGCGCTTCTTCGGCGCCGAGCAGGCGCGCCGTGAGCATCATCTCTTTCAAACGCGACGCGCCGAGGATTTCGACAAAACTCGCATAGGCGCGCATCGACAGACAGTTGCCGAGGGTGCGCGCGATCGGCACGCCAAAGCTCGAATCGGGCGTGGCGACGCGCACGTCGGCGCCCGCAGCGATGCCAAAGCCTCCGCCCACCGCGAAGCCCTGAATCTGCGCAATCACGGGTTTCTTGACGCGGCCGATGCGCCCGAGGTAGCGCTCCGATTCGCGCTCGTAGCGCAGCCCGTCCTCGCCGCTCTTGAATTCGCTGAACTGCGCGATGTCGGTGCCGGCGACAAAGGCCTTGCCGCCCGCGCCCTTCAGAACGAGCACGCGAATTGAGGCGTCGGCGTCGACTTCTTCGCACGCGTCGTAGAGGCGCTGGTACATGCCCCAGGTCATGGCATTGCGCGCCAGCGGGCGGTTGAACGTGAGCGTGAGCACGGCGCCATCGCGCGCGAGCAGCACATGGTCGCTGTCGGAGTCGGTGTTTTCCACGGGGGGAGGCGCGCGCTTCGCGCGTTGGCGTGAGGGTTGGCGAGGATCGTAGCACCCGCATCCGGGTGCTAGAGTGGTTCGCAGCCACCGCGCGGCGCTCGTCGGTTGCCGCGCGGACCCCTTGTTCCAACGAGCGCTTTCAATGACTGGAGGTCGGCGATGAACCCACTGCGTCCATTTGCTGCGGCGTCGGCCGCGCTGCTCCTGGCGTGCTCAGGCGCGGCACTGGCCCAGGCCAGCTACCCGTCGAAAAACATCGAAGTGGTCGTGCCCTTCGCGCCCGGCGGAGGCACCGACAACCTGATGCGCATGATCACCGGCATCATGGACGAGAACAAATGGTCGCCCGTGGCGCTGAACGTGAACAACCGCGCCGGCGGCAGCGGCACGGTGGGCTACGCCTACCTCATCGGCAAAAAAGGCGACTCGCATGTGGTCGCCGGTGCCACGCCGATGATCGTCTCGGGCAAGCTGCAAGGGCGCCTCTCGGGAAATCACCGCGACGCGATGACGGTCCTGATGATCGTGGCCATCGATGAGCTGATGCTCTCGGTGCGCAGTGAATCGCCCCTCAAGACGGTGGAAGAGTTCGTCGCCGCAGCGCGTGCCAAGCCGGGCACGCTGACGGTGGGCGGCACCGGCACGCTCAACGAGGACCACATCTTCGCCCACCTGTTCGAGCAGGCGGCGGGCATCAAGCTCAAGTACGTGCCGTTCAACTCGGGCGGCGAAGCGACTGCGGCGCTGATGGGTGGCCACATCGACGCCGGCATCATGAACCCGAACGAGATCTCGGCGCAGGTGGAAGCCGGCAAGGCGAAGAACCTCGCCGTCGCCGCGCGCAAGCGCGTCGCCGACGCCCCCGACGTTCCCACCTTCGCCGAGAAGGGCTTCAAGTTCTACTGGGAACAGATGCGCG
>JBEBHW010000532.1:0-3313 GCA_040081145.1 Burkholderiaceae bacterium | reverse complement strand
GTTCGAGCGTGGCCACGCGTCGCGCATAGTCGTCGGTCGCGTGGCCACGCAGCCGCACGTGCCGGTGCAGGACGCGCGATTCGAGTGCGGCCTTGGCTTCGCGGCCCCATGGCTGGCAGATCTCGGGCGCGTCGATGTCGCGCAAGCGAACCGCTCGCGGCCGGGTGCTGTTGCCGCGGCCCGCGTCGGGCCGGATCCACAGCGTGTCGCCGTCGATGACGAGCGTGACGGTTCCGCCGTAGACGCCCGGTGGCGCCGCGGCCACCGCAGCGGCGAGAAACAGCGAGGTCAGCGCCAAGGCAAGGGCTCGGATCATTGCGCTGCGATCAAGTGGATCAACCACGCGACGAACAAGCCGAGCAACACCAGCCAGACCAGGATCACCGCTGCCGCGCCCCACCACAGGCGCGGCAGGCGCTCCTGCGCGGCCAGCGCCTGACGCAGGCAGTCCTGCCAGAGCGCTGGCGGGGTCAGGCGCACGACCAGCGCCACGCCCAGCGGCAAAATTAACAGGTCGTCGAGAAGGCCCAGCACCGGAATGAAGTCCGGAATCAGGTCGATCGGGCTGACCGCGTACGCGATCACGGCGAACCCGACCCATTTCGCCAGGCGCGGCGTCTGCGGGTGGCGCAGCAGCTTGTATAGCGCGAGCAGGCGAAGCTTGAGATGGCTCGCCGTACCCAGTTTGAACAGTCGCGCGAGCCGGGCCATGGGGAAACGCGTGCAGCCGTAGAGTTTTGCCAATGGTACGAGCACCGGCGCCAGCCTCTGCGACACCGACTCCCGAGGGAAATCGAGTATGCGACACGCCGAACAGGGCGCCTAGACTGCCCGCGTACAACGCGTCGGGGTCTTTCGGCGTGGATTCATCGTTTTCGATTCTGGAGTTTCACATCATGCAAGCAGTCTTTCCAAAATCCGCCGTGTTGGGCTTTTGTGCTGTCGCCGCGCTGACTGTCGCGTTGCCCGCGCACGCCGGCAAGGCGCTCGAAGCGATCACTGCCCGCGGCCAGTTGGTCTGCGGCGTCAATCCCAGCTTGCCGGGCTTCTCGGCCGCCGACAGCCAGGGCAACTGGGCCGGGCTGGACGTGGACGTGTGCAAGGCGATCTCCGCAACGATTCTGCGCGACGCGAGCAAGATCAAGTGGGTGCCGCTCAATGCCGCGCAGCGTTTCGCCGCACTGCAATCGGGCGAGGTCGACATCCTGTCGCGCAACACGACCTGGACGCTGACTCGCGACGCGTCGCTCGGCCTGCACTTCACCGGCACGACGTATTACGACGGCCAAGGCTTCATGGTGACGAAGAAGAGCAAGATCACGAGCGCCAAGCAGCTGAAGGGCGCGACGATCTGCGTGCAGTCGGGAACGACGACGGAGAAGAACCTGACCGACTACTCCAAGTCGGCCGGGCTGAACATGAAATCGGTCGTGTTCGAAACGCAGGAAGCGACGAACAAGGCCTACTTCGCCGGCCGCTGCCAGGCGTACACGACAGACGCATCGGGCCTCGCGTCGGTGCGCAACAAGGAAGCCGGCAATCCCGAAGACCATGTGATCCTGCCCGAGCTGATCTCCAAAGAGCCGCTCGGCCCGTCAGTGCGTCGCGGCGACGACGAGTTCTTCGCCATCGCCAAGTGGGTCGTGTTCGCGCTCATCGAAGCCGAGGAGTACGGCATCACAAAGGCCAACGTGGACCAGATGAAAGCCGACAGCAAAGACCCTGTCGTGCAGCGCATCCTCGGCACCTCGGAAGACACCGGCAAGCTGCTCGGCCTGGACAAGGACTGGGCGTATCGCGCAATCAAGGAAGTCGGCAACTACGGCGAAGTCTTCGAGCGCAACGTCGGCCCGAAGTCGGCGCTGAAGTTGCCGCGCGGCGCGAACAACCTGTGGAGCAAAGGCGGCTTCATGTACGCCCCTCCGGTGCGCTAATTTCAACGCCACGAGGAACATCTCTCCAAGTCGAATATGGCCGCGCCGCCCGCTGTTCGCCGATTTCACTGGCGCAGCAAGGCGTTTCGCGGCCTGCTGTACCAGGCGATCGCACTCGCGCTGATCGTCGCTGCGGGCGCCTACCTGCTGTCCAATACGCTGGACAACATGCGCGCCCGCGGCATCAAGAGCGGCTTCGACTTCATCGCCCAGCCGGCGGGTTTTTCCATCGGCGAAAGCGTGATTCCGTTCGACTCGGCAGAGAGCTACGGCAAGGCCTTCCTCGTTGGCCTGTCGAACACGTTTCGCGTCGCGGTGCTCGGCATCGTCATGGCGACGCTGCTGGGCACGCTGATCGGCATCGGCAAACTCTCGCGCAACTTCCTCGTGCGAACGCTCAGCAGCGCCTATGTCGACCTGTTGCGCAACGTACCGCTGCTGCTGCAACTTTTCATCTGGTACTTCGTGATGACGGAGCTGCTGCCGAGCATCGAAGAAGCGCTGACGCCGTTGCCCGGCGTGTTTTTCAGCAAGAACGGCCTGCAGTTCCCGCACCCCGTTTGGAGCCCCGGCCATGCCTTCACGCTGCTTGGTTTGGTCGCGGGATTGGCCGGTGCGTGGGCGTGGGGACGATACGCTCAGCAGCGCCGTGAAGCGACGGGCCAGATCTTGCCCGTGGCGCTGCCCGGGCTGACGATCGTCATCGCCCTCACTGCCTTGGGCTGGTTGCTCGGCGGCGCGCCGGCCGGTGTGGACGCGCCGGAAAAGACCGAGATCAACGTGATCGGCGGCGGCGCGGTGACGCCGGAATTCCTCACAGTGTTGCTCGGCCTGACGCTCTACACCGCGGCGTACATCGCCGAGGTCGTGCGCGCCGGAATCCAATCGGTCGCGTATGGCCAGCATGAAGCCAGCGCCGCGCTCGGTTTGACGCGTGGCCAGGAACTGCGCCTCATCCAGTTGCCACAGGCCTTGCGCGTGATCATTCCGCCGATGACGAACCAGTACCTGAACCTGACGAAGAACTCATCCCTCGCCGTCGCCGTGGGCTACCCCGACCTCGTGTCGATCTCGAACACGTCGCTCAACCAGACCGGCCGTGCGATCGAATGCATCGCGCTCGTCATGGCGTGTTACCTGACGCTGTCGCTGCTGACCTCCGCAGCGATGAACGCGTACAACCGCCGCGCGGCGATCCGGGAGCGCTGAACATGGCCGGCGCTTCCGTGTTTCAAGCCATCGCGCCGCGCGCCGCGCCGGTCGCGACCGAAGGCACCAGAGCCTGGCTCAAACGCAATTTGTTCGACGGCTGGGGCAATACGCTGACGACTGTGGTCACGCTGGCGGTGCTGTTGTGGCTCGTGCCGCCGCTCTTCAAC
>JBEBHW010000531.1:0-3322 GCA_040081145.1 Burkholderiaceae bacterium | reverse complement strand
GCCGCGCACATAGCCGATGGCGCCGGGCGTGGCACGGACGAAGGCGGCGACTTCGGCGTCGCTGCCTTTCACGCTGGGTGCCGCGAGGCCCTCGCGAAACGACTTGCGCGTCCAGCGCGCCGCATACTTGCGCTCGTCGGATTGCAACACCTTGGACAGAAACTCCGTCTGCAGGCTGCTGTTGTCCACCGGCACCAGCTTGAGCCGGCCGGAGAACTGCTTCTCGCCGAGGAACACGTCGCGAATTTCGTCGGCGTTCAAGCTCACCGACGGATGCGCGATGACTTCGCCGGCGCCGGCACTCTGGGCCATGGCGAGCAGCAGAGTCGCGTGCAATAGAAGCTTCATCGGGCCGCCGGCTTCAGAACGCGATCGAATACTGCACTGCCAGACGCCGATAGCGCGCCTGGCCCGTGGCAATGGCAGCGCCGGTTTCGTCGATCAAGAGCGAGGCATCTTCGCGCGTCACCCCCAGCTCGACCTTCAGCGCGGCCCGGGCGTCCAAGTCGTAGCGCGCGCCGATCGATCCGCGCGTGTAGGAGCGGCCCACGCGCTGAGCGACAAAAAAGTTGTCGGCGCCATCCAGCGCTGCCCGTTCGTAGCGGGCGTAGGGCGTCAGGGTCCCGTAGTTGCGACCGATCTGCAGGTAGCCGGCCTGGCTTGAGCGGCGCGTGCCCGTGCCCAGGTCCGAATTGGCGAATCGGTAGTACTCGGCCATGCCCTCCCAGCCGTGCGCGTCGTAGCCGAGGTATCCCCCCAGCATGCGAACCCGCGTGCGCGAATGCAGTGCACCCGTGGCCAACCGGGTGTCCGCCGTCGTCCTGAAGGCATGCAAGCCGACGCTTGCGCCGCGCAGCGTCGCTTTGGGGTCCCAGTTCAGATTGAAGCCGAAGAGTTTGCTGCCGTTGTCGTCGCTGAACGCGTTGTAGTCGAGCCTGCCGTGGCGAATGGTCGGGCCGTTGGCGAGGTAGGCGTCGTAGCTGAGCTTTTCCTGGCCCAGTCCGATCTTGCCGCTGCCCCACACACCCACCGAATGCACGGGCAGCACGCCTTCCTTGTCTTCAAAGTCGATGAAGCGCGGGCGATAGATCGACGTTTGCAGATTGGCGCCGTGGTGGTACGCCGTATTCCACAGGCCAATCGGTGTGTGAAAGCGCCCCGCCCAGAGCGTCATGCTGTCGTCGAGCACGTAGCCGAGCTGCATGCGCTCGGCGTCGATTTCGCCGGCGCCGTCCGCGCCGTATTCCAGGGCGATCTCGACGAGCGACTTGACGTGGTCGCCGAACTGCGGCGCGAGGTAAAGGTCCAGCGTGCCGACGCCGAAGCCACGCAGCCGTATTCGGTCCTGGCGGCTTGACCACGCTGTGCCGGCATCGGCGAAACCGTGGATGGGCACGCCCGTGTTCGTGACGGTGCGGCTCAGGCCGCTGGAGATCTGCTCGACGCTCTCCTGCAAGGTCGCAATCGACTTGGCCTGCTCGGCCATTGTGGGTGGCGCGGTTTCGGCCTTGCTCTTGGGCGCTGCGGCCCGCTCGAGTTCGCCGATTCGCTCGCTGAGCCTTTCGATCAGCTTCTGGCTTGTCTCAAGTCGGCGCTCGAGCTCGCGCAGCCGTTCGGCGTCTGTCGCGCCTGCGGCTTGTGCGCGGGCAGCCTGGGGAGCTGCTGCGGCGATGCAGAACACGAGCAACGCCGTGACGAGCGACAGGAATACAACAAAACGACCGACCATGCAGTGTCCTTGGAACCTGGGTGCGCCCGCGGCTGCGCTCCGGAGCGGGGAGTCTAGGGCGCGGCGCAAGCCGCTTTGGCCCGGGACGGGTCGCGATGACGGTGCGGCGTGAATATGCCGCATCTGTCAACTTGTGCGTGCGTGCGCTTCGGCGACGCGGGTACTGCCCGACCTCGTGGCACTCGCTCCGGTTTAGGCTTCGCACTCGGCGCACGGGCGTCGAGTGCCGGCCCTTTCCCAGACCCTCATCGATGCGTCCAATTTCTCTGCGTACTGCCTGTGTCGCTCTCCTGCTGAGTGTGGTCGGCGTCGCTGCCGCAGCGCAAGGCGTCTTTTCCGGCTCCGGCCCCTGGCTTGACGACACCAACCGGCCGTTTCGATTGGAGTCGTTGCGCGGTTCTGCGAACATAGTGAGCATGGCCTACGGTGCATGCCGCCGGGTATGTTCGTCGAGTCTGCGCGTACTGGAGCAGCTTCAGGCACTCGCCGACGCGCGCGGCGAGGCGCTCAATTTCGTCGTCATCGGGCTGGACCCCCAGCAGGACCGTCCCGCCGACTGGGCGGCGTACCGGACCGAGCACAAACTGCGCCGCGCCAACTGGCAGTTCCTCAGCGGCGACGCCAAATCGACGGCGCAGATTGCGGCGCGACTGGGCGTGAGGTACTGGAGCTACGGCGACCATGTGATGCACGACTTTCGCATCGTCAGGGTGTCGGCCGACGGGCGCATCGTGGGCGCGCTGACCTCGCCCGACCAAGCCTTGGCGACGCTGCTGCCTTGACCCAGCAGCCCCTCATGCCTGACCGCACGTCGACCTGGTCGCTGCGCGCGCGACTGTCGCTGATCGCGACGCTGGCGCTGTTCGCGTCGCTGCTGTTTGGCGGCCTGGCGATGTACTGGGCGGCGAGCATCGAAGAAGACCAGATCCACGACGCGCGCCTGGAGCACCTGGGTGCGACGGTGCTGGCTTTCATCGAAGAAGAACTCGAGGGGCTCGACAGCGCCGCACCGCGCCCGGCACTGAAAACGCGCCCGACCGCCGCCCTGTTGTATCGCTATCAGGTCTGGTCCAAGTCCGGCGGGTTGCTGTTGCGCAGCTACGAGGCACCGGCGGATCGGCCGATGCTCGACTTGTCGCTGCGCGGCTTTCACACCGTGCACATCGACGGCGAGGAGTACCGCACCTTCGCCGCGCCGACGCGCAACAAGGAATACGTGATTCAAGTCGCTGAGAACGTCAGCGAGCGCTGGGCGCAGACCGCACTGATCACCTTCTACTACGTCGGCTTCCTGCTGGTGCCGCTGGGTCTGGTGTCGGTTGCCACGTGGCTCATGTTGCGCCGTTCGCTGCACTCGATCGATACGATGGCCGACCAGTTGCGCCACCACAACCCGCTCGATCTGACGCCCGTGCAGGTGGAAGGTCCGCCGCGCGAGCTGCTGCCGATCCTGCGCGCCGTCGATACGCTGTTCGCGCGAGTCGGCCATGCCTTGTCGGTGGAACGCCGATTCACCTCGGTCGCGGCGCACGAGATGCGCACGCCGCTCAGCGGTCTGCGTGCCCACGCGCAACTCGCGACGATGGCCGAGTC
>JBEBHW010000530.1:0-3337 GCA_040081145.1 Burkholderiaceae bacterium | reverse complement strand
CAACTGCGCTGGTCGAGCGCGATCTCACCACTCGATGAACTGAGTCGCGGTCGCCAACGTCGCGTCCCGGGGCGGCCGCATCGCAGCAGCTACACCGCAACCGTGAGCGCGCCGTCAATGACGAGGTTCGTCCCCGAGATGCGACTCGCGATCGGGCTCGAAATGAAGACCACGCCGGCGGCGACTTCTGCCGCGGTTCCGAAGCGCCCCGTTGGGTTGACTTTGAGTGTGGAGTTGTAGAGGTCGGGAACATTCTTCTCGATGTTCTGCCAGATGCCGCCGTCAAAGTAAGTGTTGCCCGGGGACACGCAGTTCACGCGAATTCCCTTGGCCACGAGCTGGCGGCTCAGACCCTTCGCGTAGTGAATCAGCGCAGCCTTCATCGCGCCGTAGGACCCCGCAGCGAAGTCGACTTCAAAGCCGGACACGCTCGAGATCAGCACGATCGACGCCGACTTCGATTTTTCGAGGTACGGTAGCGCCGCGGCGACGGCGTTCACGGTGTGCATCATGTCGACGCGAAACGTTTTCTCCCACGTGTCCGCCGAATCGCCGACCGCCAGAGCGCTGACGTTGCACACCAGCGCGTCGATGCCACCCAACTCGGTTGCGCTGCGCGCCACCCATGCCGCCAATGCAGCCGCGTCGGCGACGTCGAGCGCTTGCCCGAAAGCAGCGACGCCCTTGGCCTTGAGGGCGGTGACGGTGCTGCCTACTTCGTCGGCATTGCGTGCGCAAATCGACACGCTCGCGCCTTCTGCGGCAAAACCCTCCGCGATCGCGCGTCCGATGCCTTTGCTGCCACCCGTGACGATTGCCCGTTTGCCCTTGAGCCCGAGGTCCATTGCATGTCTCCTTGTGGTGATGAAAACGCCGACGATCGGCGATTGCGGTTAAACATCGTACGCGGTCGCACCGCAGAGCGAGACTCAGTGCCCGTCCGTGCAGCGTTTCGGACTGCCCGGTTTGGGCAGCAGGAGCTGCGCAGCGCTCACGGCCGCACCGAGTTGCTCGAGCTTGTTCTCAAGGTGAAAGTCCAGACCGCTGCCGCCGCGGGTCTCCAGATAGACGTCGTAGTCCAGGCCGGCTTGTGCAGCAAACGATTTGAACAGTGCCGGAACACCGCCGATGCCTTCGTTATTCAGGTCGGTCACCGTATCGGCCCGGTAGTAGCGCACCGCAGATCCTGCGCCATACGTAAAGCTGTTGCCGATGAAGAGCACGCTGGATGCAGCGTGCGCGGTGACAACAAGCGCGGCCAGCGTGGCGCCGACGATGAATTGCAAACTGCTGTTCAGCATGTGGGTGACCTCGCAAATTCACGGCCAGCAAGACAGCGCCGAGCGTTCGCTTCATGGTCGAATACTCGACGCTTGCCCGAGCCCCGGCCATCGGGGCATTCCCGAGGGAGCGAGGGCTCAAGCCCCACACACTCATGGGCTAAGCTCCTGCGCCTGCATACTTCGACGGCAAGAACTCAGCGCATGGCGAGCATTTCCCTGCAAGACATCAGCAAACAGTGGGACAGCACGACGGCGCTGGCCTCGACGACACTCGACATCGCATCGGGCAGCTTCACCGTGTTGCTGGGGCCCTCGGGTTGCGGCAAATCGACGACGCTGCGCCTCATCGCCGGGCTGGAGTCGCCCAGCAGCGGGCGCCTGCTGATCGACGGGCGTGATGTCACCGATCTGCCACCGGCGCAGCGCAGAATCGCGATGGTGTTCCAGAACTACGCCCTGTTCCCGCACCTGAGCGTGGCCGACAACATCGTCTTCGGCCTGCAAGTGCGCAAGGCTTCGCGCACCGAGCAGCAGCAGCGCCTGCGGGACGTCGCGGCGCTCGTTGGACTGAATGCGCTGCTCGAGCGCAAGCCCGGGCAGTTGTCCGGGGGGCAGCAACAGCGCGTCGCGCTGGCGCGCGCACTTGTGTCACAAGCGCCCGTGTGCCTGATGGATGAGCCGCTGTCGAATCTGGACGCCCAGTTGCGCCAGGAAATGCGCCGCGAACTGCGCGAGCTGCAGCAGCGCCTCAAGCTCACGCTCGTCTACGTGACGCACGACCAGGCCGAGGCAATGAGCATGGCGGACCAGGTCGTGCTGCTCAACAAGGGCCGCATCGAACAAGTGGCGACACCGCGTGAGCTGTACGCGCGTCCGGCGAGTTGCTTCGCGGCGCGCTTCATCGGCACGCCGCCGATGAACCTGGCCGCGCTGCAAGACGGCGCGATCCGGGGGAACAACATGCACCTAGGCGCACCAGGCGCCGCCAGGTGGCTGGGCCTGCGACCCGAAGCGGTATCGCTGCAGGCGCCCACGGGTGACCGCGCTACGGACTGCAGCGTACCCGCGCAAGTACAAAGCGTCGAATACCTCGGAGCCGACGCGGTGCTGCGTTGCAGCGTGGGCGATCAAACCCTCACCGTTCGCACGCCCGGCGCCATCGACGTTGCAGTTGGCGCTGCGGTCACGCTGAACTGGCCAAGCGCGCACAGCCATTGGTTCGACGCCGAAGAGCACCGCATTCCCCCCGCGAATTGAATATTCGAGTTTCCACTTACCCAAGGAGCAAGATCACCATGAATTCACTCATCACCCGCGCGCTGGGCCTGCTTGGCGTGGCGTTGGCGATGTTCGGCAACGCCGTCGCCCAACCCGTCGACGTACCCTTCTACTTTCCGGTCGCGGTGGGCGGGCCGATCACGAAGCTGATCGACCAGTACGCCGCCGACTTCAACAAGGAGAACCCGACAATCAAGGTCGCGCCTATCTACGCCGGCAGCTACCAGGACACGATCGTCAAGGCGCTCACCGCGAACAAGGCCGGAACGCCACCGGTCGCCTCGGTCCTGCTGTCGACCGACACCTTCACGCTGATCGACGAAGACGCCGTCGTGCCCATCGACAACTTCATCAAGACTGCCGACGACAAGGCGTGGCTCGGCAGCTTCTACAAGGCGTTCTTGCTGAACGGCCAGATCGGCGGCAAGACCTGGGGCGTGCCATTCCAGCGCTCGACCATTGTTCTCTACTGGAACAAGGAGTCGTTCAAGGAAGCTGGCCTCGACCCGAACAAGCCACCCGTCACCTGGGCTGAACTGGCAAGCATGGCAACCGCGCTGACGAAGAAAGACGCCGCGGGCAAGATCACGCAATACGGAATTCAGGTGCCCTCCTCAGGTTTTCCGTACTGGCTGTTCCAGGGCTTCACGACGCAGAACGACGTGATTCTCGCCAACGAGGCGGGCAACGCGGTGCACTACGACGACCCGAAGGTCATCGAAGCGCTGCAGTTCTGGGTCGATTTGTCGCGCAAGCAGGGCGTGCACCCGGCAGGC
>JBEBHW010000529.1:0-3338 GCA_040081145.1 Burkholderiaceae bacterium | reverse complement strand
ACGCAGTGCAAAGACACGCACGAGATCACCGAACAGAGATTCAACCTGTCTTGCCGGGCATGCCGGCAAGCGCTGGGGAGGACTACAAAACGACGGTCTTATGGATGGCTAGCGGGGCGCATCATACTCTTTATCGGGTCACGCGCGCATCGCTGTTGATTCCAAGGCCTTTGACGCATGCGCCATGAAGGCGTCGACAAGCGTCGAATCGAGCCAGCGCACGACGACCACGGCGTCGTGTTTCGGCTCCATCCACACATAGTGGCCGCCTGCGCCGAACATGAAACTGCTTTGCGGCGACGCGTGCGGAAAACTCCGGCCCTGCGGATTGAGCCAGGTCAATCCGCCGTAGAACGGCGCGATCGCGCAGGGGGTTTGCAAACGCGCGATCCATTCGCGCGATATCACCTGGCGCTGGCCGACGCGCCCGCCGGCGAGCATCAGCTGGCCGATGCGCGCCTGGTCGCGCGCCGAGATCGACACACCCGCGCCCCAATGCGAACCACCGGGCACGCTTTGCACGCGCTTGTCGCCAAGCACGGTCCAGGCGTCGTCATAACCGGTCCAGCGCCAGGTCTCGCTCGCGCCGAGCGGCTGCATGATCGACTCCGCGAACACCTCAGGAAGCGGCTTGCCGAACAAGTGCAGCAGCGCCAGCGACAGCTGGTTGATGCGAACGTCGTTGTATTCCCAGAACGTGCCCGGTGCCTGCAAGGGCCGCACATCGCCCTTGCGCCCCAACTGCGGGCGCGGGTCGTGCGAGACCTTGCGGTAGCGGTCCACCGTGTCGGGCAGGCCGAAACACTCGCCTTCCCATTCGCTCGTCTGCTGCAGCAGATGCGCCCACGTGACCAACCGGTTATGCGCTGAATCGAAGCCGATGCCGGGCACACGCCGCACGACGGGCTCGTCGGGATCGGGAAGCAAACCCCTGGCATTGGCAACGCCGGCGAGCAGCGCGAGATAGGTCTTGGCGACGCTGAACGTCAAGTCGGCGCGATCCGGCGCGCCCCAGGCGACGATCTCTGCGCCGTGCCGCCAGACCACCCCCGACACGCCGCCACGGGCGTGCACCGGCCCGCGCAAGCGGTTGTAGGGCGGTTTGTCGTCGTGGTGAATGCCCCAACGCGCGGGGTCCACGTACGGGTCGCGCGGCCAGGCCACTTCATGCGAGTTCGCGAAGGCGATCGCCTCTTCCCACGCGGCTCGCGCCATGTCGCTCATGTGCGGGCGCCGCGCTGTGGGTCGGCGTTGGTCTCAAGCACTCGCGCGCACCCACGCCAGCGTTTCGTCCAGGGCACGCTCGGTGCGCTCGAGCAGGCTGTCGATTTCGGCTTCGCTGATGATGAGCGGCGGCGAGAACGCGATGATGTCGCCGCCCAGCGCGCGCGTGATCAGACCATGCGCTTGCGCGCGCCGCACGAAGTAGGCGCCGACGCCCTTCTCCGGCGCGAAAGGCTTGTGCGCGGCCTTGTCCTGCGCGAGTTCGAGCGCGCCGATCAGGCCCATGCCGCGCACTTCACCCACGAGCGCATGGCCGGCAAAACGCCGCAAGCCGCGCTGCAGGCGCGGCGCGACTTCGCGAACGTGGCCGACCACGTTGTCGGCCTCGTAAATTCGCAGCGTCTCCAGCGCGACCGCGCACGCCAGCGGATGGCCACTGTAGGTGTAGCCGTGGCCGAAGGTGCCCACGCTCGCGCTCGCATCGGCAATCACCTGGTAGATCGCATCCGTGACGTAAAGCGCCGACATCGGCACGTACGCCGCGGTAAGCATCTTCGCCACCGTAATCATGTCGGGCTGCAAGTTGAAGGCTTGCGTGCCGAACGCTTGGCCGAGGCGCCCGAAGCCCGTGATCACCTCGTCGGCAATGAACAGGATGTCGTTTTTCTTCAGGATCGCCTGTATGCGCTCGAAGTAACCCTCCGGCGGAATGATCACGCCGCCTGCGCCTTGCACCGGCTCGGCGATGAACGCGGCGATCGTGTCGGCGCCCTCGACGGCGATCAGGTCTTCGAGTTCCTTGCCCAGCCGCTCGACGAACTGCGCTTCGCTTTCGCCTTTGCCGGCGCCAAGGTAATAGTGTGGCGCGCTCACGCGCAACACGCCGGGCAGCGGCAAGTCGAAATGCTGGTGCATGCTCGGCAAGCCCGACAGCGACGCGGCCGCCAGCGTCACGCCGTGGTAACCCTTCTGCCGCGCGATGACCTTCTTCTTGTTCGGCCGGCCGCGCGCGTTGTTGTAGTAGCGCACCAGCTTGAACGCCGTGTCGTTCGCCTCCGATCCCGAGTTGGCGAACAGCACGCGCCCCATCGGCACCGGCGCGATGGCAATCAGCTTTTCCACGAGCTCGGTCACCGGACCGGGCACCTTGCCGGAAAACGAGTGGTAGTACGGCAGCTGCTGCATCTGGCGCTGCGCCGCGGCGACGAGGCGCGCTTCGGAGAACCCGAGCGACGCGCACCACAGACCGGCCATGCCCTCGATGTATTTGTTGCCCTGCTCGTCGAACACGTGCACGCCCTCGCCGCGCGTGATGACCAACGGCCCTTCTCTTTCGAGCTGGCGCAGCTGCGTGTAAGGGTGCAGGTGGAAGGTGCGGTCGCGTTCGCCGGCGCGGGTGAGTGGGGCGGGTGGTTTGTCCATGGTTGACCTCGGTTCATTGTCGCTTGGGCCGCGGGCCCGACCTGGGGCGGGCAATCCCGGGTGAGGGACCGCCCCAAGGCATCCAAAATCGGGATGCCTGCGTAAGCCCCAAGCGTATACCGACTACGCCTCGAACCCGCCAAACCCAACAAGGAGCACACCCTCATGAAGTTCTCAACCCCATGGCTTGCCCTTGCGCTGAGCGCGCCCATCGCCACGCTGACACTCGCCGCCGACGTGGGCGCGGGCAAGGCGAAGGTCGACGCCGTCTGCGCGGCGTGCCACGGCGCCAACGGCGTGAGCGTGGCCGACGCGATCCCTAATCTGGCGGGCCAGAAAGCCGCCTACCTGGAGAACCAGCTCAAGGCGCTGAAGGACGCGTCGCGCAAGAACGCCGTGATGAACGCGATCGCCAGCCAACTCAGTGCTGACGACATCGCCAACGTCGCCGCCTTCTTCGCAGCGCAGCCCGGCGCGGCCGGCACCGCCAAGTCGGCGCTGCTGCCCAACCTGGCCAAGACCAGCGTGGGCTTCCCCGAGGGCTACCGCAACAGCTTCACCTGGTACCACACGATCAACTTCCCCGCGACCAAGCAGGTGCGCTACTACTACGCGAATCCGGCAGCGATCAAGGCCGCCAAGGAAGGCAAGGACCTGCCCAACGGCGCGTACCTGCTCGCCGAAGTGTTTTC
>JBEBHW010000022.1:0-14206 GCA_040081145.1 Burkholderiaceae bacterium | reverse complement strand
CCCTGCCCGCACCGAGCGACTGGACCTTCGAGTTGCTCGAACGCTACCACCAGGTCATACGCCAAACGGCCACACGCTATGGGCTGGACACGTACCCCAATCAACTGGAGATCATCACCGCCGAACAGATGATGGACGCGTACGCGTCGGTCGGCATGCCGGTGAACTACCGCCACTGGAGCTTTGGCAAGGAGTTCATCGCGACCGAAAAGAACTATCGGCGCGGCCACATGGGGCTGGCGTACGAGATCGTCATCAATTCAAACCCTTGCATCAGCTACCTGATGGAAGAGAACACGCTGGCCATGCAGGCCCTCGTGATCGCCCATGCGGCGTACGGACACAACAGCTTCTTCAAGGGCAACTACCTGTTTCGCATGTGGACCGATGCGTCGTCGATCATCGACTACCTCGTCTACGCTCGAAACTACGTGACGCAATGCGAAGAGCGCCATGGGCTGGAGGCCATCGAGGCGCTTCTGGACAGCTGTCACGCCTTGATGAACTACGGTGTCGATCGCTACCGCCGCCCCAGCAAACTGAGCTTGGCCCAGGAGCAAGCCAGAAGCAAAGACCGCGCCGAATACGCCCAACAGCAAATTAACGACTTGTGGCGGACCCTCCCGCGCCGCGCTGAAAAGGCGACGGAAGAGTCTCAGGCCCGACGGTTCCCTGAAGAGCCGCAAGAGAATTTGCTTTACTTCATTGAAAAGAACGCGCCCTTGCTCGAGCCGTGGCAGCGCGAAATCGTCCGCATCGTTCGCAAAGTCGCTCAGTATTTCTACCCACAGCGCCAAACCCAGGTGATGAATGAAGGCTGGGCAACCTTCTGGCATCACCACCTGCTCAACACGATGTACGACGATGGCCACCTCGCCGATGGCGTGATGATCGAATGGCTCACGTCGCACACCAATGTCGTCTTTCAGCCCCCGGTGGGAAATCGTACCTACAGCGGCATCAATCCGTATGCGCTGGGTTTTGCCATGTACGGCGATATCAAGCGCATTTGCGAGTCGCCAACCGACGAAGACCGCGTCTGGTTCCCGGACCTGGCGGGGCAGGATTGGCTGGAGGCCATTGATCACGCGATGCGCAACTTCAAAGACGAGAGCTTTATCGGCCAGTACCTCTCGCCGCAGCTGATGCGCGATCTCCGCCTGTTCTCCATCGTCGATGACGAGTCGGAAAAAGACCTCGAGGTTGCGGCCATACACGACGAAGCGGGATATCGCCAAGTTCGCGAGAGCCTGAGCCGTCAATACGACCTCGGGAGCCGTGAACCCAATATTCAGGTGTGGAGCGTCAATCTGCGTGGTGACCGCTCTCTGACGCTGCGGCATACCCAGCATAACCAGCGGCCCCTGCACGACGACGGACAAGAAGTGCTCAAGCACGTCGCTCGCCTTTGGGGGTTCGGCACCCACCTGGAGAGCGTGAACACCTCTGGGGCGATCGCCAAGCGCTGGTCAGTGCCCGCACCCACCGACTGACGAACCCGCTGGACAGGCCGCACATACGCTGTCCTCCTCACCGCGGTGCGCTCGACAGTTCATGGACAGCCTGCGTCCTTCCGCAGGGCTCTGTCCACCTCCCTTGTCCCGTCCGTCTGTGGCAAACTTACAACGGGGCAGAGCTTTTTTTAGGGGGTGCGCAATGCGCCAAGCGATTCTGATCGTTCTGTTTGAATGCGCATGCCTGACGCCGGCGTGGGCGGCGTTAGACGTTGGGGAATCCGCGCCCGACTTCACCGCCAATGCGGCACTCGCGGGCAAGGCCTACAACTACTCGCTCAAGGACTCACTGTCCAAGGGCCCGGTCGTGCTGTATTTTTTCCCCGCCGCATTTACCGAAGGATGCTCGATCGAGGCACAGCAATTCGCTCAGGCCGCGCCGCAGTTTGAAGCGCTCGGCGCTTCGATCATCGGCGTGTCTGGCGACAGCATCGAGACGCTGAGCAAGTTTTCGCTGCAGGTATGCCAGGGCAAATTTCCAGTTGCGTCCGACGCCTCGAAGACCATCATGAAAGCCTACGACGCGACGATGAAGGCGATGCCTGATTTCGCCACCCGCGTTTCTTACGTCATCGCGCCCAACGGAGCCATCCTCTACAACTATCTAAGTCTTAACCCGAACAAGCACGTCGAAAACTCGCTGGCTGCGGTTCGCGACTGGTCTCGGTCGAAAGCGACCCGGTAGTCGACGCACTCGACGCTCAGTCCCATGCGTGTCAACGCCAAGCGCGAACCGCGCGTTACGCTGGGGTCCGTTGATTGGCGCGTCTGCGCTGCGCAGCGAAGAGGAGATCCCGATCTCCAAGGCGTCTTGCGCGAGTGCGGGTCCGGCCATTGCATTGGGCGGCGGCAACGTTAAACTGTCGTTCGGCGCACAAAGGCTGTTTGTTTGTCAGGCGCCTTTTGCAATTTTTCATTTTCAGCAATATCGCAGGAGACCCCCAATGAAGAAACTCGCTTTGGTAGCCATACTGGTTGCCTCCCAATCTCTGGCACTTTCCGCGTTCGCGCAAGACAAGACCAGAGCCGACGTCAAGGCCGACGCTGCGTCAGCAGTCAAGGCGGGAACGATTCCCAAAGGCGAAGCGAATGCACCACAAGCTGCAGCCAAATCCACAAAGGCGCGCGCTGAGGTGAAGTCCGACGCCGCCACGGCGAACAAGGCCGGCACCGCCCCCAAGGGTGAAGGCGCAACGGAAAAGCCGGCTGCCAAGAACACCATGACCGCCGAGGAAAAGGCTGCCGCCAGAGCAAAACGCAAAGCCGAGGCCGCTGCAGCGAACAAGGCCGGCACGATTCCGAAGGGCGAAGGCACCAAGTAAGCTCGATCCGGCATTAGCGCCGGACATCCAAAACGGCGGTAGGGCGGCAACGCCGCACCGCCGTTTTTCTTCGCTGGCACGAACTCCGAAGCGCAAGCGCGCCAGCCGTCTCAGACGTCGATGTTCTCGGCGCGCAATGCGTTGGCCTCGATGAAGTCGCGCCGTGGTTCCACCTCGTCGCCCATGAGCATCGTAAAGACCCGGTCCGCCTCAATGGCGTCATCTATCTGCACGCGCAGCAAGCGCCGTACTGCGGGGTCCATCGTGGTTTCCCACAACTGGGCCGGGTTCATTTCTCCCAATCCCTTGTAGCGCTGACGCGCAACGGCTGATTCGGCTTGCTGCAGCAGCCAAGCCATGGCCTGACGAAAGTCGCTGACCCGCGCCTCTTTCAGTCGATCACCCTCACCGCGGCGCACGACCGCATCCGCTTCGACAAGGCCCTTGAACGTCTTGCCTGCCGTTGACAGGGCTTCGTAGTCCGCGCCGTGCAGGAAGTCGGCATTGATAACGCTGCTCTTGCGATTACCATGGAGCATGCGGTGAATTTTGAGCACGAACTTGTCGCTGCGCGCATCGAATTCAGCGGCCACGTCGGCATCATGAAGCACGGCCTTGAGCGCGGAAGCCGCGTGATCCGCGTCGCTTCGCGAGTCCAGGTTCAATTCCAGGCCGTTGGCCATCGCGCGCAAGGCCTCGACATCCATCCAACTCGACAGCCTCTGCGCCACATTGTTTGCGAGAACATACTTTCTGGCCAGCGCCTCGAGCGTTTCCCCTTCCAGGACAACGGCGCCGGGTACACCCGTTTCGAGCCGCGCGTCCTTCAGCGCCACGCGCAACAGATACGCATCCAACTCCACCCCATCCTTCAAGTACGTTTCCTCTTTCCCGAACTTGACCCTGTAGAGCGGCGGCTGAGCAATGTAGATGTGGCCTCGCTCGACCAACTCGGGCATCTGCCGAAACAAGAAAGTCAGCAAGAGGGTCCGAATGTGCGCGCCGTCGACGTCGGCATCGGTCATGATGATGATTCGGTGGTAGCGCAGTTTGTCCGCGTTGAAATCGTCTCCCCCCATGCCTGAGCCGATGCCGGTACCCAGCGCCGTGATGAGGGTCAGGATTTCATTGCTCGTCAGCAGCTTCTCATAACGCGCCTTCTCGACGTTGAGAATCTTTCCTCGCAGCGGCAGGATCGCCTGAAACTTGCGATCTCTGCCCTGTTTGGCCGAGCCCCCCGCGGAGTCGCCCTCCACGATGTAAATCTCACAGAGCGCCGGGTCCTTCTCCTGGCAATCGGCCAACTTGCCCGGCAATCCCATCCCGTCTAGAACGCCTTTGCGGCGAGTCATTTCGCGCGCTTTGCGCGCCGCCTCACGGGCCCGCGCGGCGTCGACGATCTTGCCACAAATGATTTTTGCGTCCGTCGGATTTTCTTGAAGGTAGTCTCCGAGCGCTTTGCTGACCACATCTTCAACCGGCCCACGCACCTCGCTGCTTACCAACTTGTCCTTGGTCTGACTCGAAAACTTCGGTTCGGGCACCTTCACCGACAGGACGCAGCAAAGGCCTTCGCGAAGATCGTCCCCAGCGACTTCGACCTTTGCCTTCTTGGCCAACTCGTTGTCGTCGATGTATTTGTTGATGACGCGCGTCATCGCTGCGCGCAAGCCGGTCAAGTGAGTCCCGCCGTCGCGCTGCGGAATATTGTTCGTGAAACACAAGACGTTTTCCGAGTAACCGTCGTTCCACTGCATCGCAACTTCACATACGACGGCTGACCCTTGATCGGTATTCTTCTCTCCCGTCGCATAGAAGATGTTCGGATGCAGAATTTTCTTGCCACCGTTGATGAACTCGACGAAGCCTTTCACGCCACCTGAATACGCAAAGTTGTCTTCCTTGTTCTGCCGCTCGTCGCGCAGCCGAATCCGCACACCGTTGTTCAGAAAGCTCAGCTCGCGCAAGCGCTTGGACAATATCTCATAGTGAAAATCGATGTTTGAAAAGATCTCTCCGTCGGGCAGGAAATGGACCTCCGTCCCGCGCTTCTCTGTGGTACCGACGATTTTCATCGGCGAGATTGCAAAACCATCGCGTTCAGCCAACTGCCGATCCTGCGGCACTCCTTGTCTGAACTCGAGGAAGTGAACCTTCCCCTCGCGCCGGATCGTCAGCCGCAGCCACTTGCTCAGCCCGTTCACGCAACTCACGCCCACGCCATGCAATCCGCCTGAGACTTTATAGCTGTTCTGATTGAATTTGCCCCCAGCGTGCAGTTCCGTCAAGGCAATCTCCGCCGCCGAACGCTTCGGGTCGTGCTTGTCATCCATCTTGATCCCGGTCGGAATACCCCGCCCGTTGTCGATGACGCTCACGGAATTGTCGGTATGAATCGTCACCACGATGTCGTCGCAATATCCCGCGAGCGCTTCATCGATGGAGTTGTCGACCACCTCGAAAACCAGGTGATGCAAGCCTGTCCCATCGGACGTATCGCCGATGTACATCCCCGGGCGTTTGCGAACCGCTTCGAGCCCCTCAAGGATTTGAATGCTTCCCTCGCCATACGACGCATTCATCAGGTTGGTCGCGCGCACGCTCTCAGCCTCGTCTTCATTGCCGCTCGGCAAATTGCCTGTCTCAGTCATTGCACCTGACGATCATTGTGAGTTGTTGAATCTTCTACGTGGCTGCGTCATCGGAACCCTTCACTTGCCACGACGCTCATACTTCACGCCGCGTCAAATGCGCATGGGCATCACGACGTACTTGAAACCGGCGTAGTCCGGCACCGTCAACAAGGCGCTGGAGTTGCTATCGCTCAGTTCGATCTTGAACTTCTCGCAGCTGTTCATATTCGTCAGAACGTCGATGATGTAGGTCACATTGAAGCCAATTTCAATGCTGTCACCCGCATAGTCGATTTCCACCTCTTCCGTCGCCTCCTCCTGTTCTGCATTGCTCGCCGCGATCTTCAGGACTCCGGGTTCAATATTCACCCGCACACCTTTGAATTTTTCGCTGGTCAGAATTGCAGTGCGCTGGAGACTTGCCAACAGAACGGCCCGGTCGATCGTGAAGTGATTTTTGTGGTTGCGCGGTATAACGCGGTGATAGTCCGGAAACTTTCCCTCGACGAGTTTGCTGACGAACTCCATTCCGCTGAAACTGAACCTCGCCTGGTTGCTTGCGAAGCACATTTCAATCGGTCGGCCTTCACCGTCCTTGTCGTCGCGCAACAGCCTTTGCAACTCGAGAACCGTCTTGCGCGGCAGGATGACTTCCTGCTTGGGCATCTCCACGTCCAGCGTGGCCTGCGCGTGCGCCAGGCGGTGCCCGTCGGTGGCCACAAGGACCAGGTTCTTCCCCTCGGCAACAAACAGGATGCCGTTGAGGTAGTAGCGGATGTCGTGCACCGCCATCGCGAAGTGGACTTGGCCGATCAAAGCCTTCAACGTCGCCTGCGGCACGCTGAACACAGGACCAAAATCCGGCGCTTCCTGCACCAGCGGAAAGTCGTCGCTCGGAAGGGTCTGCAGAGTGAAGCGACTCTTGCCTCCTTGCAGCGTCAGTTTGCTCTGCGAACTCGATACCGTGACGACCTGCTCGATGGGCATGGAGCGCAAGATGTCGATCAGCTTTCGCGCGCCGACGGTCGTGGAAAAGCTTCCCGAATCGCCGTCCAGGGTATCGCTCGTTCGAATCTGGACTTCGAGGTCGCTTGCGGTGAACTCCACGCGATCGCCAACCTTGCGAATCAGCACGTTGGCCAGAACCGGCAGCGTATGGCGCCGTTCAACAATTCCGGCGACTGCCTGCAAGGCCCGCAGAATCTTTTCCTGTGCGGCTTTTATAACAATCATGTCAACCTCTTGATATGGTCATAGTCGTAGAGAGCATCATTTGCCGTGGACAAGCCAATTTTGCGTCGTTCTATCAACGACTTAGTGAGATGCGAAGGATGTGGTTCGATATGCACAAAGCGTGCTGCCCAACATGAACAACTTGCTGAATGGCCCATTGAAGATGTGCCGCGCCCAACTTGCTCAACACTTGTCCCCAACCGGACCCGAGACGCAGTTGTGCGCTGCGGGTTCAACCTTTGAGTGTTTGTTCGAGAACATGAATTTGCTGGTTCAGTTCAGCATTCTTCTGCCGCTCTGCGGAGATCTTGCGCACCGCGTGCAGCACTGTCGTGTGATCGCGGCCGCCGAATGAATCGCCGATCTCCGGCAAGCTCTTCTGCGTCATCTCCTTAGCCAAATACATGGCGATCTGGCGCGGTCGCGCAATGCTCGCCGGGCGCTTCTTGCTGTACATGTCGGCGATTCGGATCTTGTAGAAATCAGCGACGGTCTTCTGAATATTCTCCAAGCCAATCTGCCGGTTCTGAATCGACAACAGATCTTTGAGAGCTTCGCGCGCCAGCTGAATGTTGACTTCCTTCTGGCTGAATCGCGAGTAGGCCAAAATTTTGCGAAGCGCGCCTTCGAGTTCCCGAACATTCGCGCGCACGTTCTTCGCGACGAAGAACGCAACGTCCTCCGGCATGGGCGTGGACTCCAACTCGGCTTTGCGCATGAGAATGGCGACGCGCATCTCCAACTCTGGGGGCTCGATCGCGACCGTCAAGCCGGCGTCGAAGCGAGAGGTCAGCCGCTCATCGATATCCACCAGACCTTTTGGATACGTGTCGCTGGTCATGATGATGTGAGCACGCTTGGCCAGCAGGGCCTCGAAAGCGTTGAAAAACTCTTCCTGAGTGCGTTCCTTGCCCGCAAAGAACTGAACATCGTCGATCAAGAGCAAATCCAGCGAGTGGTACTTGGCTTTGAGCTCGTCAAAAGTCTTGCGTTGGTAGTTCTTCACCACGTCCGTGATGAACTGCTCCGCGTGCAAGTACAGCACCCGTGCATCCGGACGATTTGCGAGCAACGCATTGCCCACTGCGTGGACAAGGTGCGTCTTTCCCAGACCGACGCCGCCATAGACGAAGAGCGGGTTGTACATCACGCCGGGAGCGCCGGCGACGTGCAGTGCCGCGGTTCTGGCCATCTGGTTGGCGCGACCGGGAACTAGCGTCTCGAAGGTCAAACTGGTATTGAGCCTTGTCTTGTTGTACTCCGGTGTTCCGAATCCGCCTTCTCCCTGTCCAGAGGCCATGCGAGGCGCCCGCGGTGACACGACGTCGCCTGTTAATGTTTCGCGGAGCGGGCGAACCGGCGCGAGCCCGTTGCGAGGCATGTCGTGAGCCAGATCCGTGGCTCCTGGGAATTCGCGCTGGAGCAAGGTCATGTGCAGCCGGACGGGCCGACCCGCGAGTTCACTCAGGACGGCTTCGATGCGGCCACCGTACTGATTGCGAATCCAGTCCAGCTTGAACCGATTGGCGACTCGAACGGTGACCACCGCGCCCGCGTCCGCGTGCTCAGTGAAGTCCGCTGCAGGAAGCGGACGGATCCAGGTATTGAATTGTTGTTCGGGCAATTCGGCTGCAAGACGCTCGCAACCGCGCTGCCAGAGGTCAGCCACCATGTGGAGAACTCATGCGTTGGGAGCGCGGATTGTACGTCTTGAGGATCAGGACTTGGCTGTTATCCACAGCCGTGGGCCGATCGACACCGGTCGCGGAAAAGGGACTCTGGCTTCGGCCTCATTGACCCCGCCGTGGGATTCTGCTGTAATCACCGGCTTTTCCGCATGCGCGCGGGGGCTGATCCGGCGCGCACACCAAGAGATTTCCTGCTTCAGGGGATCGGCAACGATTGCGCAGACAGCGGCGCCTCACAAGTATGAAACGCACCTACCAAGCTTCGAAAATTCGCCGCGCACGTGTCCATGGGTTTCGCGCTCGCATGAAGACTCGCGGTGGTCGCGCCGTCATCAACGCTCGACGCGCCAAAGGACGCAAGCGTCTTTCGGTCTGAGCGCGCGCCCGAACTCGGCCGTCACGCCCGACTGTGCGACCGTGACATGCCAGCGGGTCGGCCGGATGCGCGTCTCGGCCGACTTCGAACGGGTACTCGCGCAGCCTGCCGTGGTCGCGAACAGGCATTTCGCTCTGCATGGACTGGCCAGCGAACCGTGCATCCGCGTCAATCACCAGGCCGAGCCCACACAGCCTGACTTATTAACAGTGCAGTGCCCGGGTGACTCGGCCGCTGTGGATAATTCTTCGGCTCCAGGTCACCCAGGGGCTCCGCCACGGTGCGTCTGGCTGGGCATTGTCGTACCCAAGCGCTACGCGCGGCGCGCCGTGACCCGATCAATGTTGAAACGTCAGATCCGGTCGGGTGTCGAGCGATTCGCAGATGGCCTTCCCTTGGGCATGTGGGTATTTCGCCTTCGGTCGTCGTACGACCCGCAGCGTTTCGTCGCGGCAGCCCCTGGTGAAATGCGTTTGACCGTGCGAAGCGAAGTCACCCAGCTATTGCAGGCGCTGAAATCACCGAAACTCGGCCCTCGCTCAAACCCCCTGCCACCATGAATCCTGTCTCTCCGTGGCCGACCTCGCTGCTCATCGCGTTGGTGAAGGGCTATCGTCTCCTGTTCAGCCCCTGGCTCGGAAGTGCCTGTCGCTTTTATCCGACTTGCTCTGCGTACTCGATGCAGGCGCTGCAGCAGCATGGTGCCGCGCCGGGGGTCTACCTCACGCTGGCGCGCCTGGCGCGCTGCCATCCCTGGTGCGAGGGTGGAGTCGATCCCGTACCCGATAAATTGCCGCGCTGGCGACCCGCAGCCGCAGACGAAACAGCGGCGTCAGCTTCCCCAAGGACACTGTTCCCATGAACGATATTCGCCGCACCATTCTCTGGGTGGTGTTCTCGATGTCGCTGTTCCTGATCTGGGACGCCTGGAATCGACATACGGGTCAGCCTTCCTTGTTTGCGCCACCGCCCGTGGCCCAGCCTGCCGCAGCAGGAGCCCCGCCCGCGGCAAGTGCCTTGCCGTCAGCTGCGGCCACCCTTCCGTCAAGAAGCCTGCCCGCGCCGGCCACCACCGAGTCGGCAACGGCCAGCGACCGCATTGACGTGACCACCGACGTGTTCAAGGCCACGCTGGACACGCGCGGAGCGTCGCTGATTCGCGTCGAATTTCCGGGCCAGGTCGATCCGCTGGATCGCAGCAAGAACATGGTCCTGCTCGATCAGTCGACGCAACGGCTTTACGTCGCCCAAACGGGCCTGTTGCCACCCACCGGTGGCGCTGGATTGCCGAACCATCACACCGCGATGAAACTCGTCACCGCGGAGCGTGCCCTGAAAGACGGTAGCAATGCGCTGCAATTGCGGTTCGAGTCGGACGAAGTCGGCGGCGTCAAGCTGGTCAAGACGTACACGTTCGAGCGGTCCAGCTACGTCATCCGCGTCTCGCACGAAGTAGTGAACCTGGCGGCGTCGACCGTTGCCCCCCGACTCTACGTTCAATTGGTCCGCGACGGCAACGCGCCAGCGGGTGAGTCGAGTTTCTACTTCACCTTCACCGGGCCGGCGATCTACACCGACGAGGCCAAGTTCTCGAAGATCGACTTCAAGGATATCGAGAAGCGCAAGCCGGGTGAGAAGGCTCAGCACCCGCTGGACGCGGACAACGGCTGGGTCGCGATGGTGCAGCACTACTTTGCAAGTGCCTGGCTCATCGACAGGACAGACGGCGCCAGACTTCACCGCGAGTTCTACACCGGCAAGGTCGACGCGAACACCTATTCCGTGGGGATGATTGCGTCCATCGGCGAGATCGCGGCCGGGGCAAGCAAGACCTTCGACGCGCGTTTGCTGGTCGGTCCTCAGGAAGAAGACAAGCTCGCTGCGCTGGCGCCCGGCCTGGAACTCGTAAAGGACTACGGCTGGTTCACGATTCTGGCCAAACCGCTGTTCTGGCTGCTCACGCAGCTGCACAAACTCATCGGCAATTGGGGCTGGGCGATCGTGGGCCTGGTCGTGCTCCTGAAAATCGCCTTCTATTGGCTCAACGCCACCGCCTATCGGTCGATGGCCAAGATGAAGGCGATCAATCCGAAAGTCATGGCGCTGCGCGAGCGGCTCAAAGACAAGCCACAAGAGATGCAGCAGGAAATGATGCGCATCTACCGCGAGGAGAAGGTCAATCCCTTGGGCGGCTGCCTGCCGATCTTTGTCCAGATGCCGTTTTTCATCGCGCTGTACTGGGTTTTGCTTTCCAGCGTGGAGATGCGCAATGCGCCGTGGATCGCTTGGATCACGGACCTGTCGGCAAAAGACCCCTTCTTCATCCTGCCGTTGTTGATGACGGGCACGACGATGTTCCAGACCTGGCTCAACCCGACGCCACCCGATCCGGTTCAGGCAAAGATGATGTGGATCATGCCGCTCGTGTTCTCGGCCATGTTCTTCGTCTTTCCGGCCGGCCTGGTGCTGTACTGGCTGACCAACAACGTCCTGTCGATTGCGCAGCAGTACCTCATCAACAAGCAGTTGGGCGTGCTAGGCAAGTAGAGCGACTGCCGCTGTGTGCCGCGGCCGCTTTGGCTCAGGAGTCATTGTCCGATGTTGGCTGGCTTGCACGACGCCATCGTTGCCGTCGCCACGGCTTCGGGCCGAGGCGCGATCGGCATCGTGCGCGCGTCGGGCCCGCGGCTCGAACCGCTCATCGTGGCGATTTGCGGCGGCCCGCTCGAAGCCCGGCGAGCGCACTATCTGCCATTGTTGGGCGCCGACGGCGTGGCTATCGACCACGGCGTCGCGATCTACTTTGCCGCGCCCAATTCCTACACCGGCGAAGACGTGCTTGAGCTTCAGGCGCATGGGGGTCCGGTGGTCCTGCAATTGCTGCTGGCACGCTGCCTCGAGGCAGGCGCAGAAGTTCGAGCGCGTATCGCCCAGCCCGGCGAATTCACGCAGCGCGCGTTCTTGAATGGCAAACTGGATTTGGCGCAGGCCGAAGCCGTCAGCGATCTGATCGACGCAAGCACCGAAGCGGCGGCCCGGGCGGCAGCGCAGTCGTTGAGTGGCGCCTTCTCCGGCAGCATCAACGCGCTCGCCGCGCAACTCGTCGAATTGCGAGCCCTGGTCGAAGCCACACTCGATTTCCCCGACGAAGAAATCGACTTCCTTGACCGGGCCGACGCGCTCGGCCGGCTGGCACGCATCGGCACGGCCCTGGACGACGTTGTATTGCGCGCCCGGCAAGGCGCGCTGCTGCGCGATGGCATCAAAGTCGTGTTGGCGGGCCAACCCAACGTCGGAAAAAGTTCGCTGCTGAACGCGTTGGCAGGGGCGGAACTGGCGATCGTCACGCCCGTGCCGGGAACGACCCGCGACAAGGTCAGCGAAACGATTCAAATCGAAGGCGTGCCTATCCACGTCGTCGACACGGCCGGACTGCGAGACTCTGAAGAACCCGTCGAGCGCATCGGCATCGAGCGAGCCTGGGGCGAAATTGCGCGCGCCGACCTCGTGCTGTTCCTGCACGATACGACGCGTGCCGCGCAGGCCGACTATGGCGCTGCCGAGGTCCGGCTCGCGGCCAAGCTGTCCGGCGCGGTTGCCCGCGGGACGCGCGTCATTCACGTGCACAACAAGATCGACGTCATGCCGCCCGCGCCCGGCGCCGAAGGCCTGGGCGTGTCGGCGCTGCGCTGCGAGGGGCTGACCGCGCTGCGCCGGGTGATGCTTGATTCGGTGGGCTGGCAATTGCCCGCTGAGGGCGTGTTCCTCGCGCGCGCTCGCCATGTGCACGCCTTGCGCCGCGCCGCGGACCATGTGGCGCAGGCCGGCCAACAGGCGGCCCAGGCCAACCCAGCACTCGAGTTGTACGCCGAAGAACTGCGCTTGGCGCATCGGGCGCTGGAAGAAATCACCGGCGCCTTCAGCACGGAGGACTTACTCGGCCAAATCTTCGGCCGGTTTTGCATTGGCAAGTGATCGAATCGCCCCCCGCGTGAATTCTTCCCGGTGTGCGGCAAGCCGGCACCCGAGACGCCCTTGACAAGCCGTGAAGTTCGCGCAGCGCGGCGGGATAATCGGTGCCCGATGTGTGCCCGGCGCCGAACGAACCCATGATGGATGTCAACGAACTTCTGAAAGCCATTCAGTCGCTTAATACGGAAGACGCGTTTCGCGCGCGTTTCACACTCGAACAGTGGCGCACAGTGACGCCTTTCCTGGCGCCGCACGACATTCGCACCGGCGACTTGTTGATCAAACAAGGCGACACCGACCACACGATGTACTTTCTCGGCCAGGGTTCGTTGCAGGTGTTCGTCAGCGGCGCCCCGGCCGGGGCGAACAAGATCTCGATTCTGCGTGCCGGCTCCGTCGTCGGGGAAGCCGGCTTGTTCGGCGAGTTTGCGCGCTTGGCCAGCGTCGAGGCGATGACGCCTTGCAGCGTCTGGGCGCTGCGTGGGCCACGCCTGGAAGAACTCGCCCAGCGCGCTCCCGCATTGGCCCTCGAACTCGTTCGGGCCGCCGGTGCGGTGATGGCAACGCGCGCCCGGGCGCAATTGACACGCAAGATTGCTTTCGCCTGAGGCAAACGCGAGCCTGCGCAGGCTCGCCTGCTTTTACAGCTCAGGACCGGCCCAACAATTTAGCTTCGGCCCGGCCCAAGGGTTCGGGCAGACCCGAGAGAACGAGCGTGTCGCCGACGCGAAGCACCGCGTCGTCGTCGGGCTTGGAGACTGCACCGCTGGCGCGCCGCAGCGACACGGCACTCACCCCGACAGCGTGCAAGGCGAGCTGGGCCAGGGTCTGCCCCACACTCCCGGCCGCTGGCGGCAACGTGACGGAGAGCAATCGGGCCTGGTGCCGTTCGTCCACCGTGTCGTCGTCGGCTCCGTGGAAGTAGCCGCGGAGCAATCCGTAGCGCGCCTCGCGTTGGGCTTGCACGACGTGGATCACGCGGCGCATCGGCACGCCCACCAAGGCCAGCGCATGACTGGCGAGCATCAGCGAACCCTCGATCGCCTCGGGCACCACTTCGGTGGCGCCGGCGCCACGCAAGCGCTCGATGTCGCTGTCGTCGAGCGTGCGCACCACGACGGGGACTTTCGGCGCGTGAGCCTGCACCAGGCCCAGGATCTTCAACGCCGACGGCGTATCGTGGTAGCTCACAACGACCGCGCTAGCGCGCACCAGGCCCGCCGCCATCAGGCTTTGCAGTCGCGCGGCGTCGCCGAACACGACGCTCTGGCCAGCCGCGGCGGCCTGGCGGACCCGATCGGGGTCGAGGTCCAGCGCCATGTAGGCAATGCCCTCGCCTTCGAGCAAGCGCGCCAGATTCTGCCCGCTGCGGCCGTACCCGGCGATGATCACGTGGGCCTCGGCATTGATGGCGCGTTTGGCGATCGTCGTCATCGCCACCGACTGCATCAGCCAGTCGCTCGCGCTC
>JBEBHW010000528.1:0-3352 GCA_040081145.1 Burkholderiaceae bacterium | reverse complement strand
AGCCGCTTGGCGCGACAGGTTCAGGTGCGTGCGCAGCGACTCGGCAATTTGCCAGCCGACCGTGAAACACGGGTTCAGCGAAGCGACCGGCTCCTGAAAAATCATCGCCATGTCGCGCCCGACGATTTTGCGCCTCGCGCTCGCGCTCAGCGCTTGCAGATCCTGACCGTCGAACTCGAGCTTCTGCGCAGTCACCGTCGCAGTCCACGGCAACAAGCCCATCACGGCAAGCATCGCGACCGACTTGCCCGAGCCCGATTCGCCGACCACCGCGAGCACCTCGTCGCGCTGCAGCGTGAGGTCGACCGAATCGACAGCGAGAAACGGGCCGCGCCGGGTGGCGAAACTGACCGTGAGGCCGCGGACGTCAAGCAGCGCCGCCATCAGGCCTCCCGCTGGCGTGACCAGCCGAGGGAAATGAAATACTGCTTTCGGCCCAATGCTGCCGTCCCCAAACCACCTGCCCCGGCACCCGGGTGCCATGCGAAGGCGTTGCAGTCCGACCCCAGGCGTCGCAACCTTGGCAGGAAGCGCGCTGCGAGATTCAGCAATGGGCCGGAAGCAGCCAGCGCTTCGCAGTAGGTCTGACGCAATCCGAGTTGTGCCACTTGCATCTCAAGATCGGCGCATGCGCGGATCGAGCGCGTCGCGCAAGCCGTCGCCGGCAAGGTTGATCGACATCACGGTCAACAAGATCGCCAGGCCCGGCAGCGTGACGAGCCAGGGGTTGGAGCGAATGAACTCGCGCGCGTCGGCGAGCATCGTTCCCCACTCGGCTGTCGGCGGCTGCGCGCCCAGGCCGAGAAAGCCGAGCGCCGCGGCTTCCAGGATCGCGTCCGACACGCCCAGCGCCGCCTGCACGATGAGCGGCGCCATGCAGTTGGGCAACACGGTGACGAACATCAGCCGCCACGGGCCGACACCGGAGACGCGCGCCGCGATCACGTACTCCTTGCTCAACTCGCTGAGCGCCGCACCGCGCAACAGCCGCACGTAACGCGGCAGGTAGACGATCGTGATCGCGACGATCGTGTTCATGAGGCTCGGCCCCAACACGGCAACGACGAGGATCGCGAGCACGAGGCTCGGCACCGCCATGATCAGATCCATGAGGCGGCTGATCGCCGTGTCCACCGCGGTGCCCAGGCTCACGCACGCCAGCCCGAGCAACACGCCGATGACGAACGACACGCTCATCACCGCCAGGCCGATGAACAGCGAAATTCGCGCGCCGTGGATGAGCCGCGAGAGCAGGTCGCGCCCGAGGCTGTCGGTCCCCAGGATGAAGCGCCAGCTGCCGCCTTCGGACCACACCGGGGCTGCGCGCACCGCGTCGCGGAACTGTTCGTTGGGCAGGTGCGGCGCGATCACGTCGGCAAAGATCGCGAGCAGACAGACGATCAGCACGATCACCAGGCCGGCGACCGCGCCACGGTTTTCGCGGTACGTGGCCCAGAACGCACTCGCTGCGAGCGGCGCGATCGTCTCGGCCACAGCGGGTGGCGCCGCCAACGTCTCATGCATGCGCAATCCTCGGATTGATCACGCCGTAGAGCAGGTCGACGATCAGATTCACGACGATGACAACGCTCGACACGAGCATCACGCCGCCTTGCAGCGCCGGATAGTCACGCCGCGAAATCGATTCGATGAGCCACTTGCCCACACCGGGCCAGGAGAAAATCGTTTCCGTGAGCACCGCACCGGCCATCAGCGCGCCGACTTGCAGGCCGATGATCGTGATCACCGGAATCAGCGCATTGCGCAGTGCGTGCAAACCGACGACGCGCCAGGCGGCGATGCCTTTCGCGCGCGCCGTGCGCACGTAGTCTTCCTGCAGCACTTCGAGCATCGCCGAGCGCGTCATGCGTGCGATCACCGCGAGCGGAATCGTCCCCAGCACGAACGCCGGCAGCATCAAGTGGTGCAGCGCGTCGAGCACCGCGCCCTTCTGCCCCGACAGCCACGCGTCGATGACCATGAAGTTGGTCACCGGCTCGAAATAGAACTTGATCAAGTCGATGCGCCCCGACACCGGCGCCAGACCCCAGCGCTCGGCGACGAACATGATGAGCAGCAGGCCCCACCAGAAGATCGGCATCGAATAGCCCGCCACCGACAGGCCCATCAGCGTCTGGTCGAACGGACTGCGGCGCTTCACCGCGGCCACTGCGCCGGCCGGAACGCCCAGCAGCACGGCGATCAGCATCGCGACGAACGAGAGTTCCAGCGTCGCCGGAAAGAGCTGCGCGAATTCGGTCAGCACTTTCTGGTTGGTCGCGAGCGACGTGCCGAAGTCACCCTGCAGCAATTGCCCCATGTAGTCGAGGAACTGCTTCCACACGGGTTGGTCCAGGCCTAACTCGTGCCTGAAGTAGGCCAGGCGCTCGGCGCTGATGCCGCGCTCTCCGACGCGCACCTCCACCGGATCGCCCGGCACGAGGCGAATCGCGACGAAGGTGACGAACATCAGCGCGATGAAGGTCGGAACCGTCAGCGCGAAGCGGTGCAGGAAAAAGCGGAACATGAAAGGTGTGCAGCGTTGCCGGATCCACGCCGCGGGTCGCCAAAACGGCAACGCCACCCGAAGGCAGCGCCGCTGCTTCCGGTCACTTCAGCTCTACCCCGTTGAACTGGTGCGAGCCGAACGGGCTCTGTTTGTACCCGTTCACTTCTTTGCGCATCGCCTCGAAGACGATCGAGTGCGCAATCTTCATGTCCGGCGCGTCGGCGTTTTCGATGACCTGCATTTCCTGGTAAAGCTTGCTGCGCTCCTTGACGTCGGCGACCTCGCGCGCTTTCACGAGGCGCGAGTCGAAGTCCTTGTTGCACCACTTGGAGAGGTTCTGCCCACCCGGGCGCGCCGCGTCGCAGCCGCGCAGGAAGAAGAAGTTGTCGGGGTCGCCGTTGTCGCCCGTCCAGCCGAGCATGCCCGTGATGTGCTCGCCCTGCTGCATGCGCTTGCGGTACTCGCCCCACTCGTAGGTCACGAGCTTGGCGTTGACGCCGATCTTCGCCAGGTCCGACTGCATCATCTCGGCGATTCGCTTTGCGTTCGGGTTGTACGGGCGCTGCACCGGCATGTACCAGAGGTCGATCTCGAGTGGCGTCTTCACGCCCGATTTCGCGAGCAGGTCTTTTGCCTTCGCCGTATCAAACGCATAGTCTTTCACGCCGTCGTTGTACGACCAGAGCGTGGGCGGGATCAGGTTCTTCGCCGCCTGGCCCGAGCCGAGGTAGACGTCGCGAATGATCGCCGCCTTGTCGATCGCCATGCTCAGCGCCTGACGCACTTCCTTCTTGTCGAACGGCGGCTTTTGCGTGTTGAACGCCCAGTACCTGTCTCTTATAC
>JBEBHW010000527.1:0-3353 GCA_040081145.1 Burkholderiaceae bacterium | reverse complement strand
ATCGGCGGCGGCGCGCCAGGGGGCCAAGGCCGTGGGCGCAATGAAATCCGACGCCAGCAGCCACTCGCGGTTCGCTGTGCCCATGGTGTCGACATCGAGGCGCGGGCGAAACGCGAAACTCGACTGCCGCCCGACCGCATGCATGCGGCCAATCGCACTTCCCATGCGGCGCAAGGTATCGGCATCGTCGAGTTCCGGCGCGCGGCCCGAAAGTCTTGTGGCCACACTGAATCGATACGGTCCTGTGGGCGTGTCGAACTGGGCCAGGGTCGGGGCGATCAGGCGACAACGCGTCGCCGAATTCGCCGCACCGTCGACGGCCATCGACCACGCTGGAGCGACGGGCAATTCGGCGCGCGCCAGGTGCTCGACAAACTCGTGTTCTTCGAGGATCTGGGCGTCGCTCCATCGGCCTGGCCGGTAGAACTTGGCGACGACGACACGGCCATCGTCGAGAAAGACCTGGTAGACCCGGTTTTCATAGGAGTTGAGCTGAATCTGTCGGCCGTCGCCCTGCAGGCCGACGCTGGACAGCGCGTCCAGCACGCAATCGGGGTCAAGCCCGGAAAATGGTGTGGGTCGAGTCGAAGCATCGAGGTGCGACATGCGGCGATGCTACGCCGCGGCCGTGCCCGCCCGACGCGACCCGAGGAAACGCTCAGTGGTGCGTGGGTCGATTCGCTGGCGGCGAGTCGACCACGACGCCCACGACGTCATCGTCGTCGCTGCCGTTCGCCGGGGCCGCTTTCGCGTAGCTCGCGGCAGCCGGAGCGTCACTGTGCCCGCCGAAGTCGCTTTGTCCAAACGCGTCGACCCGAATGTCGGGCGCAAAGAACGAGTCCTGGAACAGTGACGAATCCTGCCAAAGCGCAGTGCGTTCGGCGCGGCGGTGCGCAACCGTGTTCGAAAGGCTGGCGCTCGCGTTGCTGATCCGGTGCGTGCCCTGTCCATTGGCCAGCGGTCCGCGCGCTGCGGCGCCTCCCTGGGGGACGAGCAACTGGAGTTCGGCCACCGACGGCAGATGTTCCAGCGGGCAGCGCATGTACCTGACCCGGCACGCCATCAGCACCGAGTGCTTGATCAATTGCGCACGCCTGGAGACGCCGCGTTCCGTGTCCAGATCAACCGCAGCCAGGACGCGCCCATTCGCGCTGCACACGGCAAACGTGACGTGGATCGCCCCCAGCAAGTCGAACCAGAATCTGGTCTCCGCCGGGTCGCCGGGTTGGCAGAACCGGACCAAAGGCAGCTTGGACAGCACGATGTGGTGCGGCAGCGCCTCGCGCAGCAAACGATAGACGCGCCGTTCTTCCAAGGAAAACACGGGTCGCGGAACGAGCGGCCATTCCGTGGGGAGGGTCGCGGCGGCTTTCTGTCTGCGCACCTGCAATGCCCAGATGGCCAATGCCACTGCGAGCAAGCCCAGCGCCGCCAACGCGACCAACCAAATGAGTGTCTGCATGTCCACCAGCGGCTGACGAGGAGCGAATGCGCACCATGCGATTCAGCAAATTCCGGGTGTCAAATGTAGCGGATCGCACGGCAGCCAGAATGGAAAACTCACCCCACGGTCACGTGCCGGCTGCGCAACGATGAGGCGCCGGCACAAGCGAGACCGCTGCCTTGACCGGCCGATCCCCAAGTCGCCAGTTGCGCCAGGCGCCGCGCTCCAGGCCACCCTTGGTATACTCGCCCGCTTTCCCAAGATGTGCCCCTGGGAAAAGGGGGTGGCAGAGGCCGCCCGGTGCAGAGCGTGAGCGTCCGCCAATTCGAGAAGCGGATCCGAACGATTTGCTCATTGTGGGCCGACAAACCAGAGTAACTCGCATGTCAACCTTCAGCGCCAAGCCGGCCGAAGTGACGCATGAGTGGTTTGTGCTTGACGCGACCGACAAGGTTCTTGGAAGGGTGGCCAGCGAAGTTGCCCTCCGATTGCGTGGTAAGCACAAGGCCATTTATACGCCTCACGTCGATACCGGCGATTTCATCGTCATCGTCAACGCCAGCAAGATCCGCGTCACCGGCAACAAAGCCAACGACAAGGTCTACTACCGTCACTCGGGTTACCCCGGTGGGATCCACGCGACCAAGTTCAAAGACATGCAGCAACGCCATCCGGGCCGTGCCCTGGAAAAAGCGGTGAAGGGCATGCTCCCCAAGGGGCCCTTGGGCTACGCGATGGTGAAGAAGCTCAAGGTGTATGCAGGTGCCGAGCACCCGCACACAGCTCAGCAACCGAAGGTCCTGGAACTCTGAAGGAACGGCGATGATTGGAATTTGGAACTATGGAACCGGCCGCCGCAAGTCGTCGGTCGCCCGCGTCTTCATCAAGAAGGGCAGCGGCAAGATCCTGGTCAATGGGAAGTCGGTGGAGATGTACTTCGGCCGCCAGACCTCGATCATGGTCGTCAAGCAGCCGCTCGTGCTGACGGCCAATGATGCGGCGTTCGACATCAAGGTCAACGTGCACGGTGGCGGCGAGTCCGGTCAAGCCGGCGCGGTACGTCACGGCATCACGCGCGCCTTGATCGATTACGACGCAGCGCTCAAGCCCGATCTGAGCCGCGCCGGCTTCGTGACGCGAGACGCGCGCGAAGTGGAGCGCAAGAAGGTCGGCCTGCACGGCGCGCGACGCCGCAAGCAATTCAGCAAGCGCTGATCGACGGAGTCGTGACGCGGGTCGCGTCGGGCGGCTGGCGGCTTCGCTTCAATCGAGGGCGATGATGCGCTGGAAACTGCTGCGCCGCAGGCTGTCGATCAGCGCCCCGCGAATGATCGTGCGCAGCCACTTGCCGTGGCCGCTGCGCTGGGCGATCGTTGCCTTGATGTGCGGCTTTTCGGCGGCCCTGGCGCTGTGGGCCTTCGAGTTCGGCAAAGACATCGCGGGTCTGGACCGTTCGGCGCGGGCGGAGCTGGCGGAGCTGCGAGTCGAGGTTGGGCGCTTGCGCGACGAGCGCGAGAAAGCGCTATCCACGGCGAACATTGCCGAGAGTCTGCTGAAGACTGAAAAGGCTGCCCAGGAAACGTTGGCGCAAAACCTGCGGCGCCTCGAGGCTGAAAACCTGGGCCTGAAGAGCAATCTGGGCTTCTTCGAAAAGCTCTTGCCCGCCAATGCAAATCCGAGCGCAGGGCTCGTGATCCGCGGCTTGTTTGCCGAGGTGAAGTCTGCCGGCACCGTCAAGTACCAGATGCTGCTGATGCAGCCGGGCAAGGCGCCTGCGGAATTCGCCGGGCGGTATGAAGTCACATTGACCGGGACGCTTGACGGAAAACCGTGGAACTGGGCTCAACCTTCGGGCGTCCACCCACTTCAATTGAAGCAATACTTGAGGGTGGAAGGTTCCATCGAATGC
>JBEBHW010000021.1:0-14295 GCA_040081145.1 Burkholderiaceae bacterium | reverse complement strand
TGCTGCTCGCCGTGAACCGCAGCGACTACCCCGTCATTCAAGCGGTGACGATTTACATCGCCGTGATCACGATGTTCGTGAATCTGGTCACCGACGTGTTGTACAAATTGGCCGACCCGCGCGTGGTTCTGAAATGAGCGCCGTCTTGATGAGCGTCGATGCGCGACCGGCATCCTCGGGAGGCGTGTGGAGCGCAGCGTGGAAGCGCTTCAGCGCCGATCGTGTCGGCCTTGTCTCGTTGGCCATCGTCGTCGCATTCCTCGTGCTGATCCTTGCTTCGGCGTCCGGCCTGGTCGCGCGCAATTGGCAACAGGAGGTGGGCGTGCCCAACGCGCCGCCGCACTTCGTCGGCCCGGCGCCGGCGGAGCAAACCAGCAGTATTGCCCAGCCCAAAGGCCCGAACGTCGACATTTCGGACGTCGACCCCCTGGCGCCGCGCTACAAGGAATGGGCCGAGCGCGCGGCGCAACTCAAGACGGTGGAAACGATCAAGAGCGACACGCTGCCCTTCGGCGGCGACCGCCTCGGCCGCGATGTGCTCTCCAAAGCTGTGAAGGGCGCCGAGATCTCGATCATGGTGGGCGTGCTCGCCGCACTCGTCGCGACGCTGATCGGCACGGTGCTCGGCGCATTCGGTGGCTTTTTCGGCGGCAAACTGGGCGACTTGCTCGAGTGGGTCTACAACGTCTTCACGTCGATCCCCGGCATCCTGCTGATCTTCACGTTTGCCGCAGTCCTGAACCGCGCCGACGCCATCGTTCCCAAGGGCGTGTGGAGCATCGTCATCATCCTGGGCCTCACCGGCTGGACGGGAATCTATCGCCTGGTGCGCGCCGAGTTCATGAAACACGCAGTGCGCGAATACGTTCGCGCCGCCGAGGCGATCGGCGCGAGCACGTTCTCGCGCATGTTCCGCCACATCCTGCCCAACGTGAGCCACGTCGCGCTGGTGCAGCTCTCGATCCACGCGGTGGGCTTCATCAAGGCCGAAGTGATTCTGTCCTACCTGGGCCTGGGCGTCGCGGTGGACCAGGTGAGCTGGGGCACGATGCTCGCCGAAGCACAAAGCGAACTGATCCTCGGCCATTGGTGGCAGCTTGTTGCGGCCACACTCTTCATGGCGGTATTCGTGACGGCGTTTTCGCTGTTCACCGACGCGCTGCGCGACGCGCTCGATCCCAAACTGCGCGGGCTCGAATAGGCCGCGAGACGCCCACGATGCTGCTCACGATCAAAGACCTGCGCGTGGCGTTTCGCCTGGGCAAAACCGCCGGTGTGATGCAGCGCGTGCAGGCCGTGGGCCGCGGCGACATCGGCGTGAGCTTCGAGCTGCCCGAAAACAGCACACTCGCACTCGTCGGCGAATCGGGCTCGGGCAAGAGCGTCACGGCGATGTCGATCCTGAACCTGCTGCCCGACAACGCCGAGCGTCAAGGCGTGATCACGTTCCACGGCCGCGACATGCTGGGCCTCGGCGTTGCCGAGTTGCAGCGCCTGCGCGGCAAGGAGATCGCCTGCGTGTTCCAGGATCCGCTCACGTCGCTCAATCCCGTGTTCAGTGTCGGCGTGCAGATTTGCGAGCCGCTCATCAAGCACCTGGGCCTGACCCGCCGCGCTGCGCTGGAGAAAGCCGAGAGCCTGCTCCATGAGGTGGGCCTGCCCGAACCGAAACGGCGCTTGAACTCCTATCCGCACGAGCTCTCAGGCGGCCAGCAGCAACGCGTGATGATCGCAATCGCGATTTCATGCGAGCCCAAATTGCTGATCGCCGACGAGCCGACGACGGCGCTGGACGTGACGATCCAGCGCCAGATCATGGAACTGCTCGCCGCGCTCAAGCAAAAGCACCGCATGAGCATGCTCTTCATCAGCCACGACCTCGGCGTCGTCGGTGAGATTGCGGACCATGTGGTCGTGATGCGCGAAGGCACGGTGCGCGAACAGGGGCCGGTGGCGCAGATCTTCGGCGCACCAGCAAACGCCTACACGCAGGCGCTGCTCGCCTGCCGACCCACGCTGGAACAACGCAGCGCGCGCCTGATGGTGATCGACGACCACATCAGCGGCGCATTGGCCGGTGCCGCCGCCACGGCGAAGAACCCGGACGCACCGGTCGTCATCGAGGCCACGGACCTGAGCAAGAGTTTCTGGCTGCGCAGCGGCGTGTTCGGTCGCAAGGAGTTCAAGGCGGTGAGCAACGCGAGCTTCACGCTGCGGCGTGGGCATACGCTGGGAATCGTCGGCGAATCGGGTTCCGGCAAGACGACGCTCGGCTTGACGCTGCTGCGCCTGCACGAGGTCAACGGCGGGCCGCAGCGGGGACGCGCGATGTTCGACGGCTGTGACCTGCTGCTGCTTCCCAAGGCCGACATGCTGGCGATGCGCAAACGCCTTCAAGTCGTGTTCCAGAACCCGTACGCTTCGCTGAATCCGCGCTTCACCGTCATGCAGACGCTCGTCGAGCCGATGCTGATTCACGGCATCGGCAGCAGCGGCGCCGATCGCGAGGCGCGCGCGCGGGCCTTGCTCGCCAAAGTCGGTTTGCCGGATTCCGCACTGCACAAGTATCCCCACGAGTTCTCCGGTGGCCAGCGCCAGCGCATCGCGATCGCGCGCTGCCTGACGCTGAACCCCGAAGTCCTGGTGCTCGATGAAGCCGTGAGCGCGCTCGACGTCTCGGTGCAGGCGCAGGTGCTGAACCTGCTCAAAGATCTGCAAGACGAACTCGGCCTGTCCTACATCTTCATCAGCCACGACCTCGCCGTGGTGCGCTTCATGGCCGACGACGTGCTCGTCATGAAAGACGGCGAAGTCGTGGAGCACGCCAGCGTCGAACAAATCCTCGACGCGCCGCGTGAGGAATACACGCGCCGCTTGCTGGGGGCCATCCCGCGCGGGTACCGCGCGGCCGCGTAGACCTTCGCGCGGGTAGCGCGCGCGGCGGCGCAAACCTTCGCGCGAGTCCTGCCGCTTGATCCGCTGTCGAGGGACAAATTGAGTCGCAACGCAGGCGGCTTGCGCTCCCGAATGCCGCAAATCGTTGCTCCGTACCCTCGTGCGGCGGTGCTATTGCTCGAACTGCACACGAGGCGGCGCGTTCAAGGGGGCGGCATGAAGTTTGCACGCATGCCGTTCAAGGTGCTGCCGCTACAGCGCCGATATCAGGCTACCCCCTCGAACCAGGACGCCGCCACCATGACCTTCAAACCCAGCGCTCACCGGATCGACTCCTCGCGCAAGCGCAGCACCGGCCCGAGTTGTCGCGGCGGCGCGTCTTCCCTGCTGCGCCTGTCGCGGCCGCACACCCAGTCAATGATCGCCGGCCCCCGCCGAACGACGTGGCTGCAGCGCGCCGCGGCGTACTTCCATCGCGCCCCGGTGCTCGGATACCCGGCGTTCGGCGTCAGCGAATACGGCGTCGGCTCGACCGGCTGAGTTGCGCCTGTCGCGGCGGCCCGGGGCGTCGCGACTCAACTACAGGCTCATCCGCACTTTCAGGCATGTCGTCGGACGGCCTCGGTCGTCGGCGTCGGTGATCAAAGTCAACTCCAGGGGCGCGTCGCCGCCGACCTGCGCCACCACCGCGATTCCCTCCACTTTCCACAGCCCTTCCAGGCGTTGCAGCGAGCGCAGGGAGCCGTCTGCGTCGACCCGGCCGATGACGGAGCCCATGCAGGCTCCATCGTGATAGCTGTCCGCAGTCGCCTCCGCGACAGCGCTGAACACCCAGTCGCCGTTTGGCAGCGCAGCGGCATCGCTGAAGCCGAGCGCCACGCCATCGATCGTGCCGAGCGCATAGCCCACGGTCTCGTGCGCGGACGGCGCAACGACGTCGTCGTGGCCGAGCAGCCAGGGCCACACCTCGTGCCAGGCGAATCGAATGCGGGCGTTGCCGGCGCGGCCCTGATTCGCGCGCTGCAACAGAAGGAAGTCGTCGCCGCGACAGAAACCGCCTTCGATGTTCAGGTCGACTGCCGCGAGTCGCAACGGCGCGTACAGCGCCGCCAGGTCGATCAGGCGCGGTGCTCCGGTCAAGTCACCGTGCGCATCGAAGGCGATGAGCACGCCGGTTTGCCGGTTCGGGCGTGAGCCCGAACCCAGCGCGAGCAGCGCGCCGAACGGTAGCTCGTCCAACGCCGGCAGCTCGATCAAGGTTTCGAGGTCGGGTTTTGCGGCTTTGCGCTGCGCCGGGCCGCCCGGCAATTCGCCGTCGAACAGGCGCAGCCAACGGCCGTGGCCCGACGCAGCGTCGATCACGGCCAGATGCTGCTCGTCGTCGGCAACGACGTACCAGCGACCATCGCGTTGCACGAGGCCACTCGCAGCGCTCAACACCCGGCATGGCGCTGCGCCGGGCGGGTTGTCGACGTGCAGTTCGGTGCGCGACAGAACTTCGAGCAAAGCGTGCGCTTCAGAACATCGAATTGCGGTTCGCGCACTCGGCGGGCGGCGGCACGAGTTGCAGCACGTCCCAATGCTCGACGATTTTGCCGTCGGCGTCGAGACGGAAGATGTCGATGCCCGCCCAGTGGCGATCACGCTCGCGGTCGCTCGGCCACTCCTGGTGGCAGTGCAGGATCACGTGGTCGGCCTCGGCAAGAATCCGTTTGAAGTGCACGCGCTTGCCCGGGTACAGCTCGGCCATCTTCTCGAAGTAGTCGATGAACGCCTGCTTGCCGTCCCCCACCTTGGGGTTGTGCTGAACGTACTTCGCGCCCACGTAGCGGCGCACCGCCTCGGCCGGTTTGCACTGGTTGAACATCAGGTCATAGAAGGCGGTCACCGTCTTCTTGTTCTGTTCCAGGCGTGCGCTCGTTTCGCTCATGGGTCACCTCGCGAATGCGATTGTGCGAGCCGCTCGCTCAGGCCGCAAGGCGTTGCAGGCTTTGCACCGTCTTCAGGCACGCGTGCGCGGCCTCGCGGCCCTTGATCACGAAGTGTTCGCCGAAAAAGCGCTGGTGCTCGCCGTGCTCGTGAAAATTCTTCGGCGTGAGCACGGCCGAGATCACCGGAACCCCGGTGTCGAGCTGCACGCGCATCAGGCCGGCAATCACGGCGTCGGCGACGAATTCATGGCGATAGATTCCGCCATCGACGACGAATGCGCAGGCGACGATTGCCGAGTAGTTCCCGCCGCTCGCAAGTCGCAACGCGTGCAGCGGGATTTCGAAGGCGCCCGGCACCTCGAACACGTCGACGCGAGGCGGCGGACTTTGCTCGCGGGCGATTTCGGCGAGGAAGCTGTCGCAGGCGCGCTTGACGATGGCTTCGTGCCACGACGCCCGGATCAGGGCGAAGCGCCACGGTGGCGCGCCGGCGAGTTGGTGCTGGGAAGAACGCTGAGCAGAAGTGTGGAGCTGATTCATGGTGTTCCTTCGAACGGTGGTTGCCAGAATCAGGGCGCACGTGTCCGGGCACCCGGGCTCCATCCAGGATGGAGTCCAGGAGCACACGAACAACGCGCTCTCTTTCATCCGGACTGTGACCGTCGGCTTCGGATTGACACCGAATCTGCTGACCCTGATTTGCGATCCGCAAACCAGGCGCTCGCGGGCTTGTGCTTTGGCCTCCCGGCCAACGCCATCACCGCCGGTGGGGAATTTCGCCCCGCCCTGAGAACGCTGCCGCGGGTAAGCACCTACGGCGCCACGATGATAGTCCCCTGCGATGGCAGCGCGGCCGCTGTCGCCCAGCGAGACTCGGTCTGTCTCTGTCAGGGCGGCGTCTTCAAGGATTTCTCGAGGAAGCGTTCGAGCCTGCCGAAAAAGTCGGCGTGGTTCGCCGGGTTGGAGAAGCCGTGGCCCTCGTCGCTGTAGTACTGGGTTTCGACGTCCACACGCGCCCGCTTGGCTGCGTCGACAAACTTGCGCGCGTGCTCAATGGGAACCCGTCGGTCCGCGGCACCATGCGCAAGAAATAGCGGGACCTTGATTTCGGCGACACGCTTGAGCGGGGAGGCAGCGTCAAGACGCTCGGCGTCTTTCACGGGATCGCCGATCAACACCGGCATTCCGTACCGGCGGTGGTCCTCTGACAAGTCGCTCCAGCTGATGTCGTACATCAACTGGATATCGGTGACGCCCGCAAAGCTCGCTGCGCAGCGGTATGTGTCCGGGTGCGAAATCGGGCCCATCAGGGCGGCATAGCCGCCATAGCTGCCGCCGACGATGCATACCCGCTTCGGGTCGATCAGGCCCTGCTTTGCCGCCCACTGAACCGAATCGACAAGGTCGTCCTGCATGGCTCGGCCCCACTCCTTCCAGCCGGCTTTGAAATGGCGGAAACCGTAGCCCTCGCTCCCCCGAAACTCCGGTTGCAGGACTCGGTATCCGCGTGACGCGAGGAACTGCGCTTCTGCCTCCCAGCTGAGATCACTTCCCCTCACCCAGGGGCCGCCGTGCACCAGCACCACGGCGGGAATCGGCTTGTCTGGTGCGGTGGCGGTCGGATGCGTGACGTACACCGGAATAGACAGACCGTCGCGCGCGGCCACGCGATGAAGGGTGCGTCGGCTTTGCGCCGATTCTTCGATCCATGGCCGGGACGGGCCAATCTGCTGAAGCGATGATTTGTTGCGATCAAACAGGAAGTATTCGCCGGGCTGGCGGTCCGAACTCGACCGAATCACGATGAAGCGGCTTGACTCACAGCGGCCACAGTAGAGGCGGTTGCTGCGCCCGGCGGGCAGTGCTGCGTCGATGCCACGTTGGATTCGACCCAATTTGTCGTCGAACCAGTGGCTCATCGGCCGATCGGCCTTGAAGTGCAGTCCGACCAATAGTTTTGTCTTCGAATCGACCTCAGCCCGCGGATTCAAATCAAACCCGGCCACAAGAACCAACGGTTCGGGGTCGAGGCGCTTGGCGATCGGATCGAATTTGTAAAGGCCAGTGCTGTCACTTTGCAACCGTGCAGTCACGAAAACTTCGCCGCCGCGGTCGACGATCCAAGGCCTGAACCCCTCCACCAGCGGATCGAAATCGGCCACTTCGGTCCACGTCTCGGAGCCGCGCGCCCGCCAATGAATCTTCTCCCGACCGCCACCGTAAGCCGCAAGCAAGCGCGGCTCATGCGTTTCGTCCACGTACCAGGCACGCGTTCCTTCCGGCATGCCGTAGCTCAGATTCTTCAGGCGACCCGTGCTTGTATTCAGCCGCGCGAGTTGAACATGCTTCAGGTCGCCGCCGCTGTCATTCACTCTTCGATAGACAAACACTTCATTGCTTGCATCGTCGATCGTTCCGCCGAGGAACCAGCCGTACGGAAGAATGCGCGAGCGAATCGCTGAAGCGGTCTCGTTCATCGCGTGGACCCAGGCGATCAACTGCCGTGATTCCGACCCGTCGAAATTGACCGCGAACGTGCCCGCCTTTCCCTCACGAATCACCGCGGCGTCGGCCTCGTACGCCTCGTAGACAAGTCGATCATCACTGACCCACCGCACCGTCCGTATGTCGGCATCGGCGAATCCGCCAATGATGCGCGCTTCACCGATCGGATCGAGCGACATCACTGCCAATCGCTGCCGCCCCGCGGGGCTGATCAGCAGAAGCGCCATCCGATGGCCCGATGGCGAGACCACCACGTTGTCGATGATCGGGTGTTTGGTGAAGTGCTCGATCGGTGGCGGTGCGCCGAACCCTGAACCGAAGCCCAGGGTGACAGTGGCCGACAGGGCGATAGCGAGCCAGTTCTTTGTGAAGTTCCAAACAGTCGTCGGCATTGCCCTTGCTCCGATCTGAATCACGCCTTCGATCAAGGCACATCGTAGCCGGGGAATCGGACCGCAGCTACGTGCGATCCTCGGGGAAATACCCCATGCTGATGTCGCGCTGCGAGGCGTGCGGCGCGCGCCTCGCAGGCTCGCCAAACCCGCCACCGCCCGGCGTCGATACGCAAATCACATCGCCCGCGCTGATCGCGATGTCCTGGTCCTTCGACAAATGCTCAGGGACGTAAGGCACGCCGTCGCGAATGATCTTGACCTTGTTCACGCCGCCGCTGGCGCCGCCCATCGCCCCTGGCGGACCGACGCGGCCATGGTCCATCACCATCGAGACGCGCGCCTCGCCGCGGCGGAGCCGAATTCGATAGTTCACACCAAAGCCGCCGCGAAACTCGCCCGCGCCGCCCGAGCCTTCGTGCAGCGAATACTCTTCGAAGAGCACCGGGTAAAGCTGCTCCATGATTTCGATCGGCGTGGTTTTCGAGATGCCTATCGTTGAGCAACCGTTGCTGATGCCGTCGCCCGCCGGGCTGCCGCCGTAGCCGCCACCCGAAATCACATACATCACGTAGGCGCGGTTTTTCAGCGGGTCGAATCCGCCGATTCCCAAGTTGCCGCTCGTCCCCGCGGGCGCGCCGAACAACTGATCCGGAATCGCCCGGCCCAGCGCGGCGAACACAGCCTCTGCGATGCGCTGGCTCACCTCTGCGGCGCAGCCTGACACCGGGCGCGGGTAGCGTGCGTAGAGGAAGGTGCCTTCGGGCTCGACGATGTGCAGCGGCGCAAACGTTCCGGCGTTGATCGCGACTTCGGGGAACACATGTTTGACGGCCAGGTAGATCGACGACTTGGTCGTCGCGATCACGCTGTTCATCGGGCCCTTGCACGGGGGAGATGAGCCGCTCATGTCGAAGGTGAGTTGCGCGTGTTCGCCGCTGCCCGACTTGGTGATTCGCATCGCGATGCGCAGCGGCTCGTTGACCACGCCGTCGGAGTCGACAAACGCCTCGCCTTCATAGACGCCGTCGGGAATCGTCGCGATCTGCGCCCGCATCTGCTGCGCGGCACGGGCTTTCAGCTCGACGATCGCGTCGGTGACCGTGCCAGCGTCATAGCGATCAAGCAATGCCGTCAGGCGCTTCTCACCCGTCGTCAGCGCCGCGGCCTGCGCCTTGATGTCGCCGATGCGCTGGTCCGCGATTCGAATGTTCGACAGGATGATGGAGAGGATCTCAGCGTCGAGCACGCCGCGCTTGAAGAGCTTGACGGGCGGCAGGCGCAAGCCCTCCTGCTCGACCTCGGTCGCGCTCGCCGAAAACCCGCCGGGCACCATGCCACCGGTATCGGGCCAATGGCCGGTGTTGGCGAGCCAGCACCAGAGTTCGCCGCGGTAGAAGAAGGGCTGGACGAACTTCACATCCATCAAGTGCGTGCCGCCGAGGTAAGGGTCGTTGACGATGAACATGTCGCCCGGCTGCAGCACAACCTTGCGCCGCTGCACATGTTCGATCACCGCCTGCACCGTGAACTGCATCGTGCCGACGAACACCGGCAAGCCGAGCTCGCCTTGCGCGATGAGCTCACCCGTGTCGCGGTGGTAAATGCCGTCGCTGCGGTCCAGCGCCTCGGCGATGACCGGGCTGAACGCGCTGCGAACAAACGCCAGATCCATCTCGTTGCAGACCTGCTGCAGGCCGTTTTGCAGGACGGACAAGGTGATGAGGTCGATACTCACGTCTTCACTCCTCACACCGTCACGATCAAGTTGCCGATGCCGTCCATTTGCACGTGGTTTCCCGGTTCAAGTACCGTCGTGCAATCGAGCTGCTCGACGATCGCCGGCCCCTCGAACGAAGCGTCCACCGGCAAATGCTCGCGCAGATAGATCGGCGTGTCGACCCAACCCGCCGACTCGAACCACACCGCGCGCCGGCCGCGCAGCGCCTCCTGCAACGTTGCGCGCGGCTGCGCCGCGGCAATCGCCTTCAGCGACACTGCCTTGCGTTTGCCGATGACGGCGGTGTGCAGGTTGACGAGCACCGGTCGGATCTCGGGCAGCTCGACGCCGAAGCGTTGCCAATAGGCGCGCTCGAACAGTTTGCGCAGCTCCGGCAAGCTGACCCCAGGGTTTGCGATCTCCACCGGCAGGATGTGGCTCTGCCCCTGGAACTGCATGTCGGCGCGGTGCACCGTGAGGATGGCCTCGACGCTCACCTGTTCGCGCTGAATGCGCTCGCGCCCGGCGCGAACTTGCGCGTCGAAGGCCGCGGCGATGCGTCCCTCCGTGAGGGCTTCGAGCGGCTGGTTGATCGTCGCGACGAAGTCGTGGCGCAGGCCAGCGACGACGCAGCCGAGTGCATTCGTCAGCCCCGGTCGCGCCGGGATCAGGACTTTCGGGATGCCCAGTTCGCGCGCCAGCGCCACCGCGTGCAACGGCCCGGCGCCGCCGAACGCGAACAGAGCGAAGTCACGCGGATCGTGGCCGCGCGACAAGCTCACCATGCGCACAGCGCCGGCCATCTTGTCGTTGGCCACACGCAGCACGGCGGCTGCGGCCGCCGCCACATCCAGACCGAGCGGCCGGCCAATTTGCTCCTGCAGCGCGGCGTGCAAGCTGGCCATCTCGACGGGCCGGTCCACCGACAGCAAACGCGCGGGGTCGAGCCGGCCGAGCACCAGATTCGCGTCCGTGATCGTGATCCCGGTGCCGCCGCGCCCGTAGCACATCGGCCCCGGGCTCGCTCCGGCGCTTTGCGGGCCCACGCGCAACATGCCCGACGCGTCGACAGTGGCGAGCGACCCGCCACCGGCGCCAATCGTGTGCACGTCGACCATCGGCACGTGGATCGGCATCGCGTACTCGAGTTCGAGTTCGCTCGAGACCGCGGGCATGCCACCGAGCACGAGCGCGACGTCGGTCGACGTGCCGCCCATGTCGTAGGTGACGACGTTGGCGAACTCACCCACAGTGTTGCCGGCTCGGGAGGCCGTCGCCGCCGCAGCGATCACGCCCGACGCCGGCCCGGACATGACGGTGTTCACCGCATGCTCGGCGACGATGCTCGCCGCCACCGTTCCACCGTTGCCCTGCATGACGAGCAGCTCGCGCGTGAAGCCGCGTTTGCCCAGCTCGTCTTGCAGGCGTGCGATGTAGCGGTGCAGCACCGGCTGGATTGCCGCGTTCACCGCTGCCGTGACGCCGCGTTCGTACTCGCGGTATTCGGCGACGATGGTGTGCCCCGCCGTGACATGTGAATTCGGCCAGAGCGCACGCACGATCTGCGCGGCGCGCGCTTCGTGCGCCGGGTAGATGTAGCTGTGCAGAAAGTGGATCACGACACTCTCGGCGCCGCGGGCGAGCAACTCGCGCGCTGCCGCGTCGACCTGCGCTTCGTTGAGCGCCGTCACGACCTCGCCCTGCGCGTCGACACGCTCGTCCACTTCGAGCCGGAGCTGCCGTTCGATGAGTGGCGTGAAGCGCCCCTTCAAGCCATAAGGCGTGGGGCGCGTGCGCCTGCCGAGTTCGAGCACGTCGCGAAAGCCGCGTGTCGTGATCAGGCCGACACGCGCCGTGCGGCGTTCGAGCATTGCGTTGGTCGTCGTCGTCGTGCCGTGCACGATGGCATCGAGCCGCGCGATGTCGACGTTCGCCGCATCGAGCGCGGCGATCACACCGAAGGCCTGGTTCTCCACGGTCGTGGGTACCTTCGCCAGACGCACTTCGCCGCTTGCGTCATCGATGTAGATCAGGTCGGTGAAGGTGCCGCCGACGTCGATGCCTGCGATTCGGCTCATGGCGCAGGACTCACCGTGGTTGGCGCGCGCCGCTTCATCGCGAATACCTCATACGCTGAGGTAGGTGCGCTGCACCGTTTCATCGGCCATCAATTGCTCCATCGTGCCACTGAACTGGACTTGGCCTTTTTCGAGAACGACGGCGCGGTCGCTCACCAGGCGCGCGAAGTGCAGGTTCTGCTCCGACAGGAGGATCGACAGCCCCTGCTGCTTCAGCGTCACCATCATGCGCGCCAATTGTTCGACGATCAGCGGCGCCACGCCCTCCGAAGGTTCGTCGAGCAAGACGAGGCGCGGGTTGCCCATCAAGGTGCGTGCAATCGTCAGCATCTGCTGCTCGCCGCCGCTGGTGCGCCCGCCCGGGCGATCCAGCATCGTCGCCAGATTCGGGAACAGATCGAAGAGCTTCTCCGGGGTCCAGGCAGCGGCAGCGCCGGGGCGCGCGGGCTGGCGCCCGACTTCGAGGTTTTCGCGCACGCTCAGGTCGGTGAAGATGCGCCGATCTTCGGGCACCCAGCCCAGGCCGAGGCGGCTGATGCGGTGTGGCGCGAGGGTTGAAATATCACTGCCCTCGAAGCGGACCTGGCCGCTGCGCCGCGCGAGCAGGCCCATCAGGGCTTTCATCGTCGTCGACTTGCCCGCGCCATTGCGCCCCATCAGCGCCACGCACTGCCCCGCGCCCACGTGCAGCGACACGTCGAAGAGGATTTGCGCCTTGCCGTACCAGGCGCGCAGTTGCTGCACATCAAGCATGGGCCGCAGCTCCCGGTGGCGCGTCCGGTGCGGCAGCCGCATCGAAAGTCGAACCCATGCCGAAGTAGACCTCGCGCACGCGCGGGTGATCGCGCACCGCAGCAGGCGGCCCGCCCGCAATCAGCTCGCCGCGCGCCAGGACGATGAGGCGATCTGCGTGCGCGAACACGACATCCATGCTGTGTTCGGTGAAGAGCACGCCGATGTGCTGTTCGCGCGCCAGGCGTTGCGTCAGCTCCATCATCTGGTGGCGCTCGCGTGGCGCCATGCCCGCGGTGGGCTCGTCCATCAGGAGCAGGCGCGGCCGGTTCGCCAGCGCCAGCGCGAGCTCGATGCGCTTCACGTCGCCGTAGGCGAGCACGCTCATCGCCCGTTCCGCCTGCGCCGCCATGCCCACGCTGCCCAACAGCGCGAGCGCCTCGTCGCGAAACTGCATGCGCGCGCTGCGCCAGAAACCCAGCACGCGACGCGCGTGCGACAGCAGCGCGAGTTGCACGTTTTCGATCACGGTGAGCGACGCAAAGGTCTCGGCGATCTGGAAGGTGCGCCCCACGCCGAGGCGCCAGATCGCGTTCGGAGTCTGGCCGACGAGCTCGGTGCCGTTGAGCTTCACCGAACCCGTGTCGGGAGCGAGTTGGCCGTTGACGATGTTGAAACACGTCGACTTGCCAGCGCCGTTGGGCCCAATCAGCGCGAGCATTTCGCCCGGCGCGAGCTCGAAACTCACGTCGTGCACGGCGCGCAGGCCGCCGAAAGACTTGCTCAGCTTGTGTACCGAAAGCAGCGGCACCGATGCAGTGCCTGCGCTCACGCTGCTGCCTCCGGCCCGCTCACGCCGGCTCCTTGAGGAAGATGCGCCGCAAGCCACCCGCCACGCCCAGCGGAAACAGCAGCACGAGGGCGAGCATCGTCGCGCCGAGCAGTGCGCGCCAGTAGTCGGTCTGGCGCATCACCGTGTCTTGCAGCCAGGTGAAGAGCGCGGCGCCGGCCCACGGGCCCGACAGCGTTTGCACACCGCCGAGCAGTACCATCACGAGGCCGTCGACCGACTTCGCCACTCCCAGCGTCTCGGGCGAAATCGTGCCTTTCGCAAACGCGAACAGCGCGCCCGCGAGGCCCGCAACGCTGCCGGCGACCACGAACGCGAGCCATTGCAGGCGCGCCACGTCAATCCCGATCGCAGCGCTGCGCAGTGGCGAATCGCGCCCGGCGCGCAGCGCCAGGCCCAGCGGCGCGTGCAGCATGCGTGCGAGCAGTGCGCAACCGGCGACGGTGAAGCCGAGCGTCACGAGGTACAGCGCCGTCTTGCTCGCCAGCCACGGCGCGGGCCAGATGCCCACCAGGCCGTTGCTGCCGCCGGTGAAGCCGTCCCACTGGAACACGATCGCCCAGATGATTTGCGCAAACGCGAGCGTCAGCATCGCGAGATACACGCCCGACAAGCGCACGCAAAACCAGCCGCAAAGCAGGGCACCGAGCAGCGCGGCGAGTGGCGCGAGCAGCAGCGCGGCTTCCATCGGCAGCCCCCACGCCTTCACGCACAGCGCCGCGCCGTACGCGCCCAGGCCGAAGTACGCGGCGTGGCCGAACGAGTGCAATCCCGCCGGGCCCATCACGAAGTGCAGGCTTGTGGCAAACAAGACGGCGATCAAGACGTCGATCATCAAGACGACGATGTAGGGTGACGCGCTTTGCAGCAACGGCACGAGCAACAGCAGCACCAGCCCGAACAGGCCTGCGGCCTTCCAGCGCCGCGGCAGCGCGCGCAGCGGTGCGTCGATCGCCGCCGTGCCGCGCACGGCGCCCTGCGGCTTGCCGAACAAACCCCAGGGCCGCCAGATCAGCACAACGGCCATCACCAGGAACTCGGCAACGAGCGTCAGCTTGCTCAAGGGGAAGGGCGCGCCGAAGACGTCGATCGAGCCGGCAGCGATGCACGCCGCCTTGACGAACGAAATCAGCACGGCGGCGACAAACGCGCCGAACACGGATCCCATGCCACCGACGACGACGACGACAAA
>JBEBHW010000526.1:0-3371 GCA_040081145.1 Burkholderiaceae bacterium | reverse complement strand
GTGTCGCTGCTGCGCCAGCCGCTTTTGTCGAGCACCCGGCCCACGTGAAACCCGGGCGTGCCGCGTTCGACGATGAATATCGAGATGGCGCGCGAGCTGTTTGCCGCGCTGTCGGCGAGCTGGGTCTTGGCAGCGACGAACACGAGGTCGGCGTGCACGCCGTTCGTGATGAACATCTTCGTGCCGTTGATGACCCAAGCGTCGCCGTCGCGCACGGCGCGGCTGCGCATGCCGGCCACATCCGAGCCGGCGTCGGGCTCGGTGACGGCGACCGCGCAAATCGACTCGCCGCGATTGATTCCCGGCAGGTAGCGCGCGAGTTGCTCCGGCGTGCCGAAGTTCGCCAGGTGCGGCGACGCCATGTCGGTGTGCACCGTCACCGTCACGGCAAAACCGCCGAAGGTGGAGCGGCCCAGTTCTTCGGCGAGGATTGCGCTGTACAGCGTATCGAGCGCCGAGCCGCCGAACTGCTGCGGGTAGCGCAGCCCAAGGAAACCGAGCTCGCCCATGCGGCGCAGCACGTCGCGCGGTACGCAGCCTGCCTCCTCCCACGGCGCTGCGTTCGGCACGACTTCCTGCTCGACGAAGCGCCGCAGGCTGTCGCGGAACATGCGATGTTCTTCGCCGAAGTAGACGGGGTCGTTCATCGGGGGCGTGGGTGCGCGGGGGACGCTGCGGCTTGCCGGCGACTCAAGCCTTGTACACCGGCGTGCGCCGCGCTTCGAAAGCGGCCAGGCCTTCGGCAACGTCTGCGCCGAGCAGCACCTCGACGATCGCCGTGGCTTCGAGTTCCAGCCCCTGGGCCAGCGTGCCGTCCAGCCCCTGGCGCGCCAAGCGTTTCATCATGGCGATGCCGGGGCGGCTGCGCGTCGCGAGCTTGGCGCAGTACTCGAGCGCGGCCGCGCGCAGTTTGTCGGACTCGATGACGTAGTTGACGAGACCCCACTGCAGGGCGGTTGGCGCATCGATCCAGCGCGCCGAGAACAGCATGTCCAGCCCACGGCGCAGCCCGACGATTCGCGGAAAGCGTTGCGAGCCGCCCCAGCCCGGGATCAGCCCGTATTGCGCGTGCTGGTCGCCAACCCGAAAGTCAGTGGACGCGAAAATCACGTCGCACGCGAGCATCAGTTCGCTGCCGCCGGCAAGCGCCAAACCCTGGCACGCGGCGATCACGGGCAGCTCGCTGCCTTCCAGGCGTTTCAGCACGCTGTGGCCAAAGCGCGTGTAGTGTTCCAGTTGCGGCGGGTCGTCGCGCCAGGCCTTGACTTCGTCGAGGTCGGCGCCGGTGCTGAAGTGTTTGCCCTGGGCGCAGATCAACACCGCGCGAACGCCGCTGCCAGCAGCCTCGAACTCGGTGAGCGCGGCGTCGATGCCGCGCTGCACCGCCAGCGACAGCGAGTTGAACTTTTCGGGACGCGCGAGTTCGATGATGCCCACCGCACCCTCGCGACTCACGACCACCGGGTACGCTGTGCTCACCATCACTTGTTCTCCTTGGCGTATTGAACCGCAACGCGGCCGACGCGCTCGCGCGCGACGATGAGTTTCATGACCTGCGCCGTGCCGTCGCCGATTTCCAGGCCCATCACGTCGCGCAGGCGCTGCTGGTGCGGCAAGTCCTTGCTCCAGCCGTAGTGGCCGAACGTGAGCAGGCATTGGTGGATCGCGTCGAACGCGGTTTTCGGCGCCAGCCACTTGACCATCGCCGCCTCTGCGGTGTGCGGCAGGCCCGCGTCGCGCAGCGCGAGTGCGTGGTAGCAGAGCTGCCGGCACGCGGCGATCAGCGTCTCGAATTCGACGAGCGGAAACGTCACGCCCTGGAACTGCGCGATCGGCACGCCGAACGCCTGGCGCTCCTTCGTGTACGCCCAAGCTTCGTCGAGCGACGCCTGCGCCGCGCCCAGGCACTGCAGTGCGATCAGGACGCGGCTGAAGTCGAAACCCTGCATCACCTGCGTGAAACCCTTGCCTTCTTCGCCCAGGCGGTGGTCGGCAGGGATGCGCACATCGTCGAAGAACACCGAGCCGCGGCCGACGATGTGGCTCCCCACATCGTCGAAACGCGTGCGCCGGATTCCGGGCAGGTCGAGCGGCACGAGGAACGCCGACACGCCGCGTGCGCCCTCATCGGGTTTGCCGGTGCGCGCGAACAGCACCATCGAATCGGCCTGGGTCGCGCAGGAGATCGACGTCTTTTCGCCATTCAAGACGTAGTGGCTCGCGTCGCGGCGCGCCTTGAGCGTGAGGTTGGCCGCGTCCGACCCGGCGCTCGGTTCGGTGAGGCCCAGCGCAATGATGCTCTCGCCGGCCACGACCCGCGTATTCCAGTGGCGTGCGAGTTCGGGATTCGCGTTGCGGTGCATGATCGCGCCCATCAGCGAGCCGAGCAATTGCACGTAGCTGACGTTGAAGTCGCCGTAGGCGATGGCCTCGACGATCAGGCCCGACGTCACGCCGCTCGCGCCCAGGCCGCCATAGGCTTCGGGCAGGTCCACGCCGATCAGCCCCAGCCCGCCCATTTGCTTCAGCAGGGCGAGGTCGATGCTGTCGGCGGCCTCGCGCTTCTGGTAGTCGGGTGCAAGCCGCTCGCGCGCAAACCGACGCGCCACGTCGCGCAGCGCCGTTTGGTCGTCGTCCAACAACATGGCCCCAAGCCTCCAGCTTGCCCGCAAGCGGCAGTTCGGATTTACTATAGCAGCGAACATACGTTAGTTAGAAAGTGTGCAGCGCACGGCGCCACGCCGACGCTTGCACGAACCGACCCCGCCCATGGCCACCAAGACCCGCGAGAAACCCGCCCCCGCTGAAGTCGACACTGCGACGCGCGAGCGTGTTCTGCTCGAGGCGGCGCGCCTGTTCCGCCACCACGGCTATTCGGCGACGACGCTGCGCGAAGTCGCCGATGCGGCGGGAATCAAGGCGGGCAGCATCTACTACCACTTCGAATCCAAAGAGCAGATCCTCGGCGAAGTCATGGACAAGGGCATCCACGTCGTTGCCGCCGCGGTTCGCGAACGGATCGATGCGCTGGCCAAAGGCGCGACGGCGCGGCAACGCATCGCCGCGGCGATCGAGGGGCATCTGTGGGGGCTGCTGCACCACGGCGACTTCACCTCCGCCAACATTCGCATCTACGGGCAGATCCCCACCGCAGCAAAGAACCGGCACCGGCTCGTGCGCCGCGCGTATGCCGACTACTGGGACCGACTCCTGGACGACGCGATGCAGCGCGGCGAACTGCGCGCCGACAGCAGCACGGCGGTGATGCGGCTCTTCGTGATTGGCGCGCTCAACTGGACGGTCGAGTGGTACAACCCGCAGGGGTTCGTTCCCGGACTTCGTCAAGCAGATCACGGCGATCGTGTTCGAGG
>JBEBHW010000525.1:0-3375 GCA_040081145.1 Burkholderiaceae bacterium | reverse complement strand
GTACCGCCTCGTCACGCAAGGCTCGATCGAGGAGAAGATCGTGAAACTGCATCGCAGCAAGCGCGACCTGGCCGAGGGCATCTTGAGCGGTCAGGACACGGGCGACGCCAAAGCGCCGATGGACGCCGCGCAGTTGCTGGCCTTGTTGCGCGGGTCGGAAGGTGCCTCCAACAGCCGATCAGAGCCCGATCGATAGACGTACCCGTCGATCCGCCGCTTCGACTGCGAGCTTGTCGTGCGCCTGCGTCGCTGCCGCAGCGCCGCCTTCGGCATGGTTTCGCTATTTGCGCAGCACGAGCATCTGGTACAGGCCGCCGAACCAGGTGCGTTTGCACAGCGACGCGGGTTGCGCTTCGGCCGGCATGAAGTGCCGCAATTCGTGCTGCCACAACGCCATCGCGTACGGCTCGAGTTTGCGAAACACCAGGCGCATCAAGGGGCGAATCGGATGCCAACTCGAGGGACGGTGGTAGTCGACGATGACAACGGTGCCGCCCGGCTTGACGACGCGCAACGCCTCGGCCAGGGTGGCGCTGCGCACCGCGTCGGGCTGCTCGTGCAACAGGAAGAACAGCAGCAGCTGGTCGTAACTGGCGTCGGCGCAGGGCAGCATCGACGAGTCGCCGTGCAACAGCGCCACGCGTGCATCGTCGGGCAGTTTCCGGTGCAGATTCTTCAACTGGATCGGCAGCACGTCGACGACGTCCAGGCTCGCGTCGCCGGCCAAGCGCTGCTGGAGCTTGCGCGTCAGGTTGCCGTAGACGCACGCCACTTGCAGCGTGCGGCCGTGCACCACGCTGCCCAGCTCAGCGAGCGCGGCGTCGCGCAGGCGGCTGTAGTTGCCGAACAGGATCGTGTTCACCAGCCATTCGCGCTCGAACAGTTGCACGGCCTTCGGGTGCACATACGCCCACCAGTACGCCTGCGTCAGGTAACGCGGGATCGGCAGGCTGGGCGTGACGAGCGGCGTGCAGGTCGGTCGCGCCACATCGGCGGCGATCGCAAGAGGCCCATTCATGGCGCATGTCCTTTGTTGGATTCGATGCCGCGCTGCGCGGTCCGGTGCAGGTGATGATGCTTGCGAAACTGCGGCGACGCTTGACCCAGATCAATTTGCCGCAAATCCCCACCCCAAGCGCCTGGGCACGCGCGTGCGATTCAGAAGCGATGCCGCAGCGCAATGCGCACCACGTTGACGCTGTAGCGCGGCGAGGCCTCACCGAATCCGAACAGGTTCGGCACGCTGCTGGGCGCGACGCCGTCGAGATGCCAGTCGCGCGAATCGAAACGCTCGAACCCATAGTCTGCGAGAACTGACAGGCTGTCGTTCCAACGGTAGGTGGCGGCGAGCTTGAAGCTGTCGAGCGATGTCGTGGCGTTGGGGAAAGGCGCGCTCGGCAGGGCCGCGTTGACGTTCAATTCGCTGCGCGAGCGCGATCCGACGAGGTCGGCGCGGACCTCGAGTTTGCCCTTCAGTGCGACGTGCTTGATGCCGATGCCCGCCACTTTGCTGACGTCCTCGCTGCGGCCCGTCCAGTCGGGTGCGGCGAACGGCTCGCTGCCGGCCTGGTTCGACCGCGACCTCTCGGCGTGCGCGAAGGCGTGCACTTGGGTCTGCTCCGATATCGCGACCGACACGTCGGCGCCGACGCTGCGGCTGCGCGATTCGGTCAAGCCAATTTGGCTGCCGGTGAAGTGATCGCTTGCCAGATCGACGCCGACGCCGAGGTTCACGTTCTCGGCCGGCGTGATGTCGGCGCGCAGCCCGCCGCTGTTGCGCTTGCGTTCTGCCATGTTGAATTTGCGCAGCAACGGATTTTGCGGCGCGACGATCGAGACGACGCTGTGGTAGTCGGAAGCGTCGCGATTGGCGTGAGCGAATCTGAGCGCGAGCGACACGCTGTCCACAGGCATCGCACTGATGCGCCCCCAAGTCGTCGTTTCGCGCGTCGTCTGCACTTCCTGCAAGGTCCGCTCGCGCTTGTCCTGCTCTGCGCCGACGCTGGTTTTCAGGCTGCCTGGGCCGCGGTAGTCGGCGCTCAACTTGAGCCGGTCCTGCGTGAAGCTGTAGGGCTGGTTGCTGCGTGGCGGGCCGAGCACGCCCAGGTCCGTCGTCACGGACGGGTAGTCGAGACTGCTCGTCTGATTGTCGCGCTCGTCGCGGATCGCGCTCAGCAGCAGACGCAACCGGTCAGTCGCTGCAACGCTGAGCCGCAGGCTGGCGTTCAGCGTGGCCACCCGGCCGTCCAAGGAGGGCGCGGGCCGGGTCACAACGAGCGCACTGTTCAGCGTCGGCTCGAGGTAGGCCGCGTCTTGGGTCATCCGGCCGATCGCAAGCTCGGCGCTTGCCTGTACGGTCGGGCTGATCTGCGAGCCCGCGGTGGCCATGACTTGGTGAAACTGGTTGCTGGGCGCAAGCGCGAGCTGACCGCGCAGCGTCGGCACGTCCGGATTGTTGGTCAGCGCAACGAACGGCCAGGTCAACGATTCCTGTCCATTGCGGAACAGCGACGCCTGGTAGGCGAGCGTGGCGTGCCAGTGGCGCGTGGCATACGCCGTCGAGACCTCGATCTGATCCGTCACCTGGTCCACCGGCGCCACGAGCTGCGCGGCAGTCGTCGCGAATGCCCCGGCGCTGCGCTGCGTGCCGTCGCGCACTTCGTGGCGCGCCTCGACCCGGTGCGTCCAGTTCTCCATGCCAGTCCAGGAAACGCCCGCGTCCAGGCGCTTCCTCTGCGTCGAGAGATCGGCGCTGCGAAACGTCGCGTCGCCTGGTGGCAGCGACAACACGGCGCTGCCGGCGTCCAGGAACGGCGTCATCGCGCCGTTCGATTGATGACGCGGGATTTCGGCGTAGCCCAGACGCAGGGTGTACAGGCCTTCCTGCCCGACCTCGGCAGCGATCGAACGCGTGTCCAGGCCCAGGTCCGACGCGACCATGTTGCCGAAGAGACCCTCTTCGCTTCGATGGCGCGCAGCGCCACCGGCGATCAGAAAGCCGCCCTTCTTTTGCAGCCCGGTGGAGTCGCCGAACTTGGCCGAATCGGCCGACACCGCGCCGGCGCCCAGCTCCAACGTCGCGCCGCTACCCGCTTTCTCGAACGGACAGGATTCGCACTTCCACTGCGATGTGTCCACCGCAACCGCATCGCTCGCCGCAGCCGACAACACGCCGAGGGCGCCGAGCAGGAACAAGGGGCTGAAGGTTTTCATGGTGGGGTGCGCTCGCTCATCGCATCAACCTCGCGCCTGCCGGATGGTTGGACCCATGCACTTGCGAATGGCAGTTCGTGCAGCCGCCGGCGAGCAGGAACACCGAAGCGCCGGCGCTGCCGCCGGGCAAGGCGTTGCCGGTGCGCGCGACGGCCGGATGGC
>JBEBHW010000524.1:0-3375 GCA_040081145.1 Burkholderiaceae bacterium | reverse complement strand
GGCTTACGCGTCGCTCTGGCGCCGCGGCGCAAATTGGGCCCAAGCGACCCCCACCAGCGCGAGCGCGCCGCCGGCGATCTTGAGGGCGCCGAAGCTCTCGCCCACCGTCGCCCACGCGACCAGCCCGGCCACGGGTGGCACGAGGTAGAGAATCGGCGCGGTGCGGGCGACGCCGCGCACCGAGTTGATCCAGGCCCAGAGGATCCAGCCCATGAACGCCGCGGCGACAACGGCCCAGACGAAAGCCAACCAGACCATCGCACCGACGCTCGCGTAAGGGGCGTCCCAGGCCGCAGGGGCCGTGCCGGCGAGCATCAACGGAGCGGCGAGCAGCGTCGTCCAGCACATGACTTCGGCGCCGCCATGGCGCGTCACGAGCGGCGTCACCCAGATCGTGTAGAGCGAGAACACCACGGCGGCGGCGAGCAGCATCAAGTCGCCGATGCTGGCGCGCCAGTCGTACTCCAGCAGCTTGTCGCTCATGAAAAGCAACACACCGCCAAACGCGACCGCCACGCCCAGCACCTGGTTGCGCTGCAGCGGCGTGCCGCGCAGCACACGCAACAGGATCAACGTGATCACCGGCCCGCACGCCATGATGAGCGCGGTGGAAAACGCCGTCGACCAATGGATGCCGTAAGTCACGACCACGATGTGCAGCACCGGCCCGAGCAGCGTGAGGCCGAGCAGCGCGCGCCACTCGCTCCGGCTCAGGCGCGGCACGATAGCGCTGCCGCGCCAGCACAACAGCGCCACTGCGCAGGCCGACATCAGCAGCGAGCGGCCGAACAAGAACCCGCCGGGGCCGAGCGCTGCGTAGGCGGTTTTCTGAATCGTGAAGCTCGCCCCCCACAGCAGCACGAGCAGCAGCGAAGCGCCGAGCGCGCGGCGTTGCAGCGCGTGCGCGGTGTCCCGAGTGGGCGCGGGCGACGGCTGCGCAGGCGGCAGCGCCTCGCATTGCGAATTCAAAGTGCGATCCGCCCGAACGGGTGCGAACTGCTCACGCCGCCGTCAACGGAATAGAGCTGGCCCGTGACGAACGAGCTGTCGTCGCTTGCGAGAAACGCCGCCATCGCAGCGATCTCATGCGGCTGGCCAGCGCGTTTGAGCGGCGTCATGTGGCCGATGCGCGCCTCCACGCCGCGCTCGCGCGCCTGCTCGAAGACTTTGCGTGTCATTTGCGTTTCCACGAGCCCCGGCAGGATCGCGTTCACGCGCACACCCGTGCCGGCAAACGCATTTGCCGCAGTCTGCGCCAGGCTGTTCACTGCCGCCTTGCTCGCGCTGTAGGAAATCGCGCCCGCGTTGGCGCGCAGGGAGGCCGCCGACGACGTGAGGATGATGGAGCCGCTGCCCTGTTGCGTCATGACACGCCCCGCGTATTTCACGGCGAGCAGGCAACTCACGACGTTGACGTTCCACACCTCGTTCCACTCGGCCACACTCTGTGCGAGCAGCGGCGTATTGCTGCCGGTGACGGCGATGTTGGCGAAGAACACGTCCAGCCCGCCGAACTGCGCAACGCAGCGCGCAACAATCGCCTCGACGTTGGCTTCGACGGTCGCGTCGGTGACGAGCGCCGCGGCCTGGCCGCCCGCATCGCGAATCAACTGCACCGTCGCGTCAGTGTTCTCGGCACGCCTGCCGACGACAAGCACCGACGCGCCTTCCTGCGCAAAGCGCAGCGCGCTCGCGCGGCCGATGCCGCTGCCCGCACCGGTGATGACGCAACGCTTTCCGGCGAGCCTGTTCATGGAGTGCCCCTGTGGTGGACGGCGCTGCGATTCAACTCTTGCCGACGGTCCAACCGCCGTCGACGACGAGCTGCGTGCCCTGCACGTAGCGCGCATCGTCGCTGGCGAGGAACGCAACCGCGGCGGCGATGTCTTGCGGATCGCCGAAGCACCCGAGCGGCATTGCCGCTTCGCGCGCGGCGAGCGTTGGCGCGTCGAACTGCGCCTTCGACGCTTCGGTGCCAATCATTCCCGGAACGACGGCGTTGACGCGAATGCGTTGCGGGCTCAACTCCACCGCCGCGGCGAGCGTGAGCCCGATCACGCCGGCTTTCATCGCCGCATAAATGATCGCGTCCACTTGCGGATGCGCCGCGGCGACCGAGCTGATGTTGACGATCGCCCCGCCGCCGCGCCGCTGCATTTGCGGCGCTGCCGCCTGCATCGTCCAGAGCAGCGCCTTCAGGCCCACGGCAAGCGTGCGATCGGCGATTTCATCGTCGATTTGCGCGAGCGGCTGGAAGCGTGCCCAGACGGCGTTGTTCACGAGCACGCCCACCGGCGAGCCGAAGGCCGCTTCGACACGGGCCATCGCTTCGGCGACGGCGGCGCGGGAACTCACATCGCAGGTGAAACCCTGCACCGCCAGGCCGCGCTCGCGCAAGCCCGCCACCGCGGGAGTCAAGCGGCGTTCGCTCACGTCCCATGCCGCCACGAGTGCGCCCTCCCCGGCCAGGCGCTCGGCGATCGCCAGGCCGATGCCCCGCGCCGCGCCCGTGACGACACAGACGACGCCTTCCAGGCGGCGCAAGCGCAACGCGGTCTCTGCGGGGGTTGTCATTTGGCGAAGTCGTTCGCTACCGTACGAATGATCTATGCTAACGCACTGAATGGAACCACCCCCGAAACGCCAGCGGCGTCTACTTGGGGCGCCCTTGCAACCATCGAACGAACCGCATCTCGCCCTGGACCATTGACATGGGAACCGCCCCCGCATGAAAGCAGCCGTCCTCGAAAGCCGCGGCCGGGAAGGCCTGAAGGTGCGCGACTTCCCGCGCCCCGAGGCGCAGCCCGGCGAGGCGCTGCTGCGCGTGCACGCCGTGGGCCTGAACCGCGTCGACCTGTACATGCGCGACAGCGGCGTTGGCATCACACATGCTTTGCCGATCGTGCAAGGCGTGGAAGCGGCAGGCGTGATCGCCGAAGTTCCGGCCGGAAGCGCCCTGAAGGTGGGCCGGAAAGCGATTCTGTTTTCGAACGCGTTTTGCGGCGAATGCCGCTACTGCCGCGCCGGCGACCAGACGCTCTGCATGCGCCCGGCGATCATGGGCGAACACCGCCACGGCACGCTCGCCGAGTACATCGCGATGCCGGCAAAGTGCTTCTTCGAGCTGCCGGATGACGCCGATCTGGTGTCGGCCGGCGCGCTGATGGTCGCGCACCTCACCGCCTGGCGCATGCTGTTCGGCAAGCGCGCACTGCTGCCCAGCGAAACCGTACTCATCGTCGGCATCGGCGGTGGCGTCGCGGTCGCCGCGCTGCAACTCGCCAAGCTCGCCGACGCAAAGATCATCGTCACCTCCAGCAGCAACACGAAGATCGCACGTGCGCTGGCCATGGGGGCGAGCGCCGGCGTCAACTA
>JBEBHW010000523.1:0-3376 GCA_040081145.1 Burkholderiaceae bacterium | reverse complement strand
CGGCTTGGAGCTGTCGTACATCAGGTAGCCGCCGGGCTCGATTTCGGCAACGTCCTGGTCCCAGGTCTGCGGGTTCATCGCGACCATCAGGTCGCAGCCGCCGCGCCGGCCCTGGTAGCCCTGCTCGTTGACGCGCACTTCGTACCAGGTGGGCAGGCCCTGGATGTTGCTCGGGAAGATGTTGCGCGGGCTTACCGGGACGCCCATGCGCAGCAGGCTGCGCGCGAACATTTCGTTGGCCGACGCCGAGCCCGAGCCGTTGACGTTGGCGAACTTGATGACGAAGTCGTTGATCGCGCTGATGCGTTTCACTTGGACCTTCATGTTCAGGCCGCCCTTCTTTGCTGATTCGCTTGCTGGACCGGCGCGCCGCCCTTGGGCGTGCGGCAGCCTTTGCCGGCCTGCGTCAAGTCGATGAGGAATTTCTGCATGTCCCACGCACCCGTCGGGCAGCGCTCGGCGCACAGGCCGCAGTGCAGACACACGTCTTCGTCTTTCACCATGACGCGCCCGGTCCTCAAAACGTCGGACACGTACAAATCCTGATCCTCGTGCCGCGCCGGAGCGCGCAGCCGCGTGCGCAGGTCGGCCTCGACGCCGTTGGCGGTGAAGGTGATGCAGTCGGTGGGGCAGATGTCGACACACGCGTCGCACTCGATGCACTGACCCGTCGAGAACACGGTCTGCACGTCGCAGTTCAGGCAACGCTGCGCTTCTTTCCACGCGGTCGCCGCATCAAACCCGAGTTCGACCTCGACCTTGATGTTGCGCAAGCTTTGGTTCACGTCGCGCCACGGCACCTTGTGGCGCAGGTCGGGCGCCACCGAGTTGTCGTAGCTCCACTCGTGAATTCCCATCTTCTGCGACACCAGCGTCACGCCGGGCGCTGGGCGCTCGTGCACGTTTTCGCCGTGCAGGAACTTGTCGATCGAGATCGCTGCCGCATGGCCTTGCGCGACGGCCCAGATGATGTTCTTCGGGCCGAGCGCCGCATCCCCGCCGAAGAAGACGTGCGGCAGGCTCGCCTGCAGCGTCACTTCGTCGATGACGGGCATGCCGGAGTCGTTGAAGGCGAGGCCGCAATTGCGCTCGATCCACGGGAAGGCATTCTCCTGACCCACCGCGACGAGCACGTCGTCGCATTCGAAGCGCTGCTCGGGCTCGCCGGTGGGGACGAGCTGGCGCTTGCCCGCGGCGTCGCGCACCGCGCGCACGTTCTCGAACGACATGCCGACCAGCTTGCCGTTCTCGTGCAGGAAGGCGCGCGGCACCAGGCAATCGAGGATCGGAATGCCTTCGTGTGCGGCGTCTTCCTTCTCCCACGGCGAGGCTTTCATTTCTTCGAAGGGCGAGCGCACGATGACTTTGACGTCTTCGCCGCCCAGGCGCTTTGCGCTGCGACAACAATCCATTGCCGTGTTGCCACCGCCGAGCACAATGACGCGCTTGCCGATTCGCGTGGTATGGCCAAACGACACCGAGGCGAGCCAGTCGATGCCGATGTGGATGTGCGCAGCCGCCTCGCTGCGCCCCGGAATCGACAAGTCGCGCCCGCGCGGCGCGCCGCAGCCGACGAAGACTGCGTCCCAGTTCTCGCCCAGCAGCGCCTGCATCGAGTCGATTCGTGTGCCCCCGCGAAACTCGACGCCGAGCTTGAGCACGTAGCCGGTTTCTTCGTCGATCACTTCTTCGGGCAGACGAAAGCGCGGAATCTGCGAGCGGATCATGCCGCCGGCCTTGGCATCGGAGTCGAACACGGTGACGTGGTAGCCCAGGGGCGCGAGGTCGCGCGCGACGGTCAGCGCCGCCGGGCCGGCGCCGACGCAGGCGATGCGCTTGCCGTTTTTCACGGCGGCCGGGCGCGGCAGGCGCTGCGTGATGTCGTCTTTCAGATCGGCGGCGACGCGCTTGAGCCGGCAAATCGCCACCGGCTCGGGGTTTTGCGCCTGCGCTTCTTCAACGCGCCCGCGGCGGCACGCCGGCTCGCACGGCCTGTCGCAAGTGCGACCCAGGATGCCGGGGAATACGTTGGACTCCCAGTTCACCATGTAGGCGTCGGAGTAACGCCCTGCGGCGATGAGCCGGATGTATTCGGGAACCGGGGTGTGCGCCGGGCACGCCCATTGACAGTCGACCACTTTGTGAAAGTAGTCGGGATTCTGGATGTCGGTGGCTCGCAAACTTCCCCCTTGGTGCCCGCCCGGTGGCCCGAGCGTCGTTCGATCATTTTCGGTGGCGCGATGCTAAACGCGCCGACCGACCATGTCAGCCGGGTTTGCGTGAGTTTAGTCGGGCATATGGCGGGAGTGCGGCATTGCACGCGAAGCGCATAGGGGCTTGCGTGCGCGCGCGCTGCTAGAGTCGGCAGCTCGCAACTCGAGGAGACGAGGTGCTGCGATTTTTCGCCATCGTTGCCGGTGCCGTCGTCGGCGGTCTGCTGGGCGAGGGGTTTGGCGCGCTTGCCGGTGCGGCGCTGGCGTGGCTGATGTTCAGCTCGTGGCAACAGGCCGCGCTGATTGCGAAACTGCGCCTCGATGTCGACGCCTTGGCGGCGCGCCGCGCGATGCCGCCCGAAGCGGCACGGCTGCCCCAGGCGCAGACCTCCGCGCGCTCAGCGGACGCGCAGCCGGCGCAAGCCGCCGCGCCGGCGCTGCAGCGCGCCGGCGCGAACGACGCGGCGCAAACGACGATTGCCGCGGCGCTGGACGCACCGCGCGACACCAAATGGTCCGACGAGCCGCATGACACCGAAGTGGGCTCGTTGTGGGGCGACATTGCCAGCCCACCGCCGGCGCCAGCCGCACCCACCGTGGCGTCACCGGCGCCGCCGCCCGTCGACTGGCTCGCGCCCGTCAAGCGCTGGCTGTTCGGCGGCAACACCATCGTCAAGCTGGGCGTGGCGATTTTGTTCGTCGGCTTGGCCTTTCTTGCCAAGTTCGCCGCGCAGCATGTCGACGTCCCCGTTGAATATCGCCTGGCCGGCGTCGGCGCCGCCGCCCTCGTGCTGCTCGTGCTCGGCTGGCGCCTGCGCCTGAAGCGCGCGGGTTACGCCCAGGTGCTGCAGGGCGGCGCGGTCGCTGTGCTGTACCTCACGCTGTTCGTCGGCTTTCGCTTTTTCGACGTGTTGTCGCTCGGCGCGGCGTTCGGTTGCATGGTCGCGGTGGCCGCGCTCGCTGCGGCGCTCGCCGTGATCCAGGACGCGCGTGCGCTCGCCGTGATCGGCGCGCTCGGCGGTTTTGCGACGCCTCTGCTCGTCTCGTCGGGTGGCGGCAACCACGTCGCGCTGTTCAGCTATTACCTGGTGCTGGACCTCGGCATTGCCGCAGTCGCCTGGTATCGCAACTGGCGGCTGCTGAACCTGATCGGCTTTTTTGCG
>JBEBHW010000522.1:0-3386 GCA_040081145.1 Burkholderiaceae bacterium | reverse complement strand
GGGTTCGTCACACCCACACGCGGCAAGCGTCGCGAATACCGGTTCAGCTTCCAAGACGTGGTGCTGCTGCGCACCGCGCACGCGCTGCAGGCGGCGCAGATCCCGGCGCGACGCATCGTGCGCTCGCTGCAACGCCTGCGCGCCAACCTGCCCGGCGAACTGCCATTGACGGGGCTGCGCATCAGCGCTGTCGGTGGCGACGTCGCGGTGCGCGAAGGCGCGCACCAATGGGCGGCGGACTCCGGGCAGTTGCTCATCGACTTCGAAGTCAAGCCGGCGCAAGGCAGCGTGCAATTCTTGCCGGCGCCGCCGCAGGCTGGCGGCGCCGCAGCGAGCGCATGGTTCGAGCGCGGCGTCGCACTCGAAGCCGACGCTCCGGCGCAAGCCGAGCACGCCTACCGCGAAGCCATCGCGCTCGCGCCGGAATTCGTCGACCCGTACTTGAATCTGGGCGTGCTGCTGGGCAACGCCGGGCGCCCGGCCGAAGCCGCGCAGTGCTACCGCCAAGGGCTGGTGCATCACCCGCGCGAGGCGTTGCTGTACTTCAACCTGGGTGTCGCGCTCGAAGACCTGGGCACCAATCCGCAGGCGCTGCGCGCCTACGAAGCCTGCCTGCGCCTGGCGCCCGCCCTCGCCGACGCGCACTACAACGCCGCACGGCTGCACGAGGCAGCGGGCGACGCGACGCAGGCGATCCGCCACTACAGCGAATACCGCAGGTTGCAGCGTTGAGCCCCGTTTGACCGTGCGATCCGAAGCGCTGCGAGCAGAATGGCCAGCATGTCGGCATCCTGGTTGATCGTCATCGCGTCCCTGCTGTTTGCCGTCATGGGCGTGTGCGTGAAGCTCGCATCCGCCACCTACGGCAGCGGCGAAATCGTGATGTACCGCGGGCTCGTCGGTGCCCTCATGATCGGCGCCATGAGCTTGTGGCGGGGCGACTCGCTGCGCACCGCCATCCCGGCGAAGCACTTCTTGCGCAGCCTGACCGGCGTGACGGCGCTGTGCCTGTGGTTTTACGCGATCGGCAAACTGCCGCTGGCCACGGCGATGACGCTGAACTACACGTCGTCGCTGTGGATCGCGCTGTTCCTGATCGGCGGCGCTTCGGTGCTGCGAACCAAGCCTGTCGACCGCCGGCTTGTGTTCGCCGCTTTGCTCGGCTTTGCAGGCGTCGTGCTGGTGCTGCGGCCGACCATCGAGCAGAACCAGTTGTGGTATGGCTTGGTCGGTCTGCTGTCGGGAATGGTGTCGGCCACAGGTTACCTGCAGATCACCGCGATGGGGCGCGCCGGCGAAACCGAGAACCGCATCGTTTTCTATTTCTCCATCGGCGGCGTACTCGGCGGCGCGGCATTGAGCACATTGACCGGCTGGCACGCGCACAGCTGGAGCGGCACCGCCATGCCTGCTCGCCGTGGGCGTGCTCGCCACCACGGCGCAGCTGATGCTCACGCGCGCCTACGCGAAAGGCCGGACGCTGGCCAACGCGAGCCTGCAATACCTGGGAATCGGCTTCTCGTTTTGCTTCGACGTGCTGCTGTTCCACGAGCCGGTCACCTGGATCGCTCTGGCCGGGATGGTGCTGATCGTCGGCGCGGGCGTTCGTGCAACGCTGCTGCGCGCGCCCGCTGGCGTTGCCATCAGCCCCGCGCCGAACAAGGTTTGAGCAACCTTTACTTCTTCGCACACGCCGGAGGTCACAGACTCTTGAACCGCGCCGACCCGCTTCGAGAATCGCGATTCTCCTTGCACCTCACCCCGGCGCCGTTCGACGCCTTCCGAGAGTATCGTCCCGCATGCCCTCGCTCGCTGATTTGATTGTGATTGGAGACCCATCGCCATGTCCAAGTCCCACTTGACCGCCGCAACCGACCCCCAAAGCGCCCCGATCGACGGCATGACGCTGCGTGACCTCGCCAGCGTCATCGACCGCGCCTGGGACGCCGGACCCGGGGCCGTCCATCCCACGATCGTGCACGACAGCGTCAGCTTCGTCCTGGAGGCCCTGGACGCCGGGCGCCTGCGCGTTGCGCAGCCACTGGGCGTGGGCCAGTGGAGCGTCAACCAGTGGGTGAAGAAAGCCGTGCTGCTGTCGTTTCGCCTGACCGAGAGCAAGCTGATGCACGCCGGCGGCATGTCTTATTTCGACAAAATCGACTCCAAGTTTTCCGGCTTCGACGAAGCCGAGATGCGCGCCAGCGGCGTTCGCATGGTACCCCCAGCGATGGTGCGTCACGGCGCCTACCTCGCGCCCAACGTCGTCGTCATGCCCAGCTTCGTCAACATCGGCGCTTACGTCGACGCGGGCACCATGGTCGACAGCTGGGTCAGCGTCGGCTCGTGCGCGCAAATCGGCAAAAACGTGCACCTGAGCATGGGCGTGCAGATCGGCGGCGTGCTGGAGCCGATGCAGGCGAACCCGACGATCATCGAAGACAACTGCTTCGTCGGCGTCAATTCGTCGGTCGTCGAGGGCGTGATCGTCGAAGCGAACTCGGTCATTTCGATGGGCGTGCACCTGGGCCGCAGCACGAAAATCTTCGACCGCGAAACGCGCGACATCAGCACCGGGCGAATCCCCGCCGGTTCGGTGGTGATCGCCGGGACCCTGCCGTCGCCTGACGGCAGTTACAGCACGGCGTGCGCCGTGATCGTGAAAAAGGTCGACGCGCAGACTCGCGCCAAGACCAGCATCAACGAACTGTTGCGCTCCTGATCGGGCGGCGCCGCGGTCGCTGCGGCGCTGCGCTGGCGCGGCAAGCGTCAGTGGCGCTGCAGCGCCAGGACGCGCGAAATAGCCTGGGCGAGTTCTTTCGCCTCGACCGGCTTGGACACATGCTCGTCCATGCCGGCTTCGATGTAGGCCTCGCGGTCCTCGATCATGGCGTTGGCGGTCAGGGCCACGATAGGGATGTGGGCGACGCTGTCGTTCAGCGCGCGAATCCGCCGCGCCGCGGTCATGCCGTCCAGGTTGGGCATTTGGATGTCCATGAGGACCAGGTCGTAAGGACTGGCCTGCACCATCGCCACCGCTTCGAGCCCGTCGCAGGCGACCTCGCAGTGGTGGCCTTGCTGCTCCAGCATGGCGCGGATGACGAGCTGGTTCACCTCGTTGTCTTCGGCGACCAGGATGCGCAGGCCCCCGACCATATCGCCTCCCGGGTCGAACTGGGTGTCGGCAACGACGAGCCGCGCCGAGTGGCCGCGGCGCAGCGCCACGGTGACGCGGAACGTGCTGCCCCGGCCCTCTTGCGTCTCGACGTCGATGCGCCCGCCCATCAGGTCGACGAGGCCGCGGCTGATCGCCAGGCCCAGGCCGCTGCCGCCATAACGTCGTGCGATGCCACTGTCGGCCTGGATGAAGCGCTGGAACAGTGTGGGCA
>JBEBHW010000020.1:0-14436 GCA_040081145.1 Burkholderiaceae bacterium | reverse complement strand
CTGAAGGCGCATGCGTTTCATCATCTGCCAGCTCAAGGCGTGCATCGCGTAGCAGATCGCCATCGGCCGTTTGAAGAGCGCCGCTTCGAGCGTGGCGGTGCCGCTCGCGACGATTGCCGCGTCGCACGCCGCGAGCGCCTCGTGAGAGCGCCCGTCGAGCAGTTCGATCGGCACGTGGGGCGCGAACTGGCGCCGCAGCGGCTCAATCGCGTGGCGCAATCCCGGTACGACCGGAATCACGAAGCGCAGCGCGGGGCGCTGGCTATGCAGCTCGTGCGCCGCACCGAGCAAACGCGGTGCGACGTATTGAATTTCCGATTTGCGGCTGCCCGGCAGCAGGGCGACAAGTTGCTCGGCCTCCCCAATACCCAGCGCCGCGCGCGCCGCGCTGCGCGGCACGTCGAGCGGGATGGTGTCAGCCAGCGGATGCCCAACGTAGGTGGCCGCGACGCCGTGTTTCGCATACAGCGCCGGCTCGAACGGGAACAGGCACAACATGTGGTCGACCGCGAGATGAACTTTCTCGATGCGTTTGGCACGCCAGGCCCAGACCGACGGGCTGATGAAATGCACGGTGCGAACGCCTTTCGCCTTGAGCCGGGCTTCGAGGTCGAGGTTGAAGTCGGGGGCGTCGACACCGATGAACAGATCGGGCGGCTCACGCAGCAGGCGCTCGGCGAGTTGACTGCGAATTCCCGAGATCTCGCGGTAGTGGCTCAGCACTTCAACATAGCCGCGCACCGCCAGCTTGTCGTGCGGCCACCAGGCGTCAAAACCTTGCTCGACCATCTTCGGCCCGCCGATGCCGAAGGCCTGCAGCCGCGGCCAGCGCGCACGCAGCGCCGCGAGCAACAAGCCCGCCAACAGGTCGCCCGACGCTTCGCCCGCGACCATCGCGATGCGCGGGGCAGCGGGGACCGTGCTCATCTTGGCGAGGATGCGAATCTGGCGCCGCGGCCCGGCCGGCGGCTAGCGCGCGATGCCGCGCTCGGCGCGCTGCAAAAAGGCGAGCACGCTGTCAACGTCGCCTTGCGCGTCCGGGGTCGCCGCCGCCACGTCGGGCAGTGCTGCCTTTGCCGCATCCAAGGTCAAACCGGATCGATAAATGAGCCGATGCATTTGTTTGACAGCGGCCAGGCGCGCTGGCGAAAACCCACGCCGGCGCAGACCCTCGACGTTGAAGCCGCGCACTGCAAGCGGATTGCCGTCCACCAGCATGAAGGGCGGGACATCCTGCGACACGGCGCTGGCAAAGCCGACGAAGGCATGCGCGCCGATCTTCACGAACTGGTGCACGCCGCTCAGGCCGCCGACGATGACCCAGTCGTCGATCTCCACGTGGCCGCCCAGCGTCGCGTTGTTCGCGAAAATCGTCTGGTTTCCGACGCGGCAGTCGTGCGCGATGTGCACGTAGGCCATGATCCAGTTGTCGTCGCCGATGCGCGTCACCCCGCCGTCTTGCACGGTCCCCAGGTTGACGGTGCAGAACTCGCGGAACGTGTTGCGATCGCCGATGTGCAATTCGGTCGGCTCGCCCGCGTACTTCTTGTCTTGCGGCGCGGCACCGATGGCGCAGAAGGGGAAGATGCGATTCTCGCGGCCGATCCGGGTGTGTCCCTCGATCACGCAATGCGCGCCGACGCTGCTGCCCTCGCCGATCTGCACGTTCGCGCGCACGATCGCGTAAGCGTCGACACGCGCTGTCTGCCCAAGTTGCGCACCGGGTTCGATGATTGCCGTGGGGTGGACAGTTGCCATGGGCGCACCCGCGTCTTAGCGCCCAGTCAGGCGAACTTGCGCATCGTGCACGTCAACTCGCACTCGACGACGACGTCGCCGTCCACGCTTCCCGCGCAAGCAAACTTGTAGACCGCGGCTTTGCTGCGCGTGAGTGTCGCTTCCAGCACGAGCTGGTCCCCCGGCTCGACGGGCTTCTTGAAGCGCGCCGCGTCGAGCGCCGCGAGGTAGTAGATCGTCTTGTTGTCGGGCAGTTGCCCGAGGGTCTCGAACGCGAGCAGCGCCGCCGATTGCGCCAACGCCTCGAGCATCAACACGCCAGGCATGACGGGGCGGATGGGGAAGTGGCCGTTGAAAAACGGTTCATTGATCGTGACGTTCTTCAGCGCCTTGATGCGCTTGCCTTTTTCCAGCTCGAGAACGCGGTCGATCAGCAGGAACGGGTAGCGGTGCGGCAGCCGGTTAAGGATTTCGTGGATGTCCATCATCATTTGTTCACTTTCTCCAGCGCGCGCACGCGGTCGCGAAGGGCGTGCAGTTGGCGCAGCGTCGCCGCGTTTTTTTCCCAGGCGGCATTGTCGTCGATGGGAAAGATGCCGCTGTACAGGCCCGGCTTGCGGATCGAGCGCATGACGACGCTCGCCGCCGAGATGTGCACGCCGTCGGCCAGGCTGAGGTGACCGAGGATGTTCGCCGCGCCACCGATCGTGCAGTGCGCGCCGATGCGCGCGCTGCCGGCCACACCCGCATTGCCGGCGATCGCCGTGTGCGCGCCGATGTGCACGTTGTGGCCGATCTGGATCAGGTTGTCGAGCTTGACGCCGTCTTCGATCACGGTGTCGTCGAGCGCGCCGCGGTCGATGCAGGTGTTGGCGCCGATTTCCACGTCGTCGCCGATGCGCACGGCGCCGAGCTGTTCGATTTTTTCCCAGCGCCCTTGCGCCGGTGCGAAGCCAAAACCGTCGGCGCCGATGACGACGCCGCTGTGCACGACGCCGCGCGCGCCGATGCGGCACCCCGCGCCGAGCGTGACGCGCGCGGCCAGGCGCGTCTGCGCGCCGACTCGGGCGCCGGCGCCGACGAAACAATGCGCACCCACCACCGCACCGGCCTCGATCACGGCATTCGCGTCGATCACGGCCAGGGCGTCGACTGTTGCGTCTGCCGCCAGCTGCGCAGTGGCGTCGACCACGGCGCTGGCGTGAACGCCGGCGGGCCGGCTCGGCCGGGCCAATTGCACCCACCACTGCGTCAGGCGCGCGTAGTACAGGTAGGGGTCGGGCGTGACGATCGTCGTGCCGCGCGCGACCGCAGTATCGCGAAACGCTGGCGCAACGATCACGCAGCCGGCCTGGGTGCGCGCGAGTTGCGCCTCAAACTTCGGGTTCGCGAGGAATGAAATCGTCGCGAGGGTTGCGCCTTCCAGCGCACCGATGCGTTCGATTCGAACATCGGCTGGGCCGATCAATTCGCCGCCAAGGGCATCCGAGATATCACGCGCACAAACGCTGAGGGCCACTGCGAGCCTGCGAAAGGATGAATCGCACTCGCGCCCGAGGTTCCTACTTGGCGCCTTGCGCGTTCAGCGCCTTGATGACTTTGTCGGTGATGTCGACCTTGGGCCCGGCAAAGACCGCCTCTTGCAGGATCAGGTCGTACTTCTCGGTCTCGAAAATTTGCTTGATGACTTTGTTCGCGCGCTCGACGACAGAGGCCAACTCCTCGTTCTTGCGCTGGCTCAGGTCTTCCTGGAATTCGCGGCGCTTGCGCTGAAACTCGCGGTCTTGCTCGACCAGGTCGCGTTGGCGCCGGCTGCGTTCGGTCTCGGACAACGTGGGTGCGTCTTTGTCGAGCTTGTCGCCGGCGGCTTTCAGGCGATTCGCGAATTCGGCAAGGTCCTTCTCGCGCTTGGAGAATTCCGTCTCGAGCTTGGCCTGCGCGGCCTTCGCGGGGATCGCGTCACGCAGCACACGGTCGCTGTTCACGTAGCCGATGCGCAGTTCCTCAGCCCAGCCGCCCGTCGCGGCGCTGCAGAACAACGCGACAACGGCGAAAGCCTTCCATGCAGAACTTTTCATTAGAACGCTGTCCCGATCTGGAATTGAAGACGTTGGATTCTATCGCCCGGCTGCTTGCGCCACGGCGCACCCCAACTGAGCTTCAAAGGGCCGACCGGCGAGATCCAGCTCAGACCGATTCCCGCAGAGGCGCGCAAGCTTTCTGCCGTGATGCTTTCGAACTCGCCCCAGACGTTGCCGGCGTCAACGTAAGTGAACAGACGCAGCGACCGGTCGTTGCCCGAGCCCGGCACCGGAACGTACAACTCGCCGTTCAAGTTGATGCGCCGGTTTCCGCCGACGTAGCCGCCCAGTACGTCGGGCGGCCCGAGCGAGCCCTGGTCGAACGCGCGCACCGTGCCCAGACCGCCGCCGTAGAAGTTCTTGAAAATCGGGTACGGGCGCCCGGCCAGCCCCTGGCCCCAGCCGATTTCGCCGTTCAAGCCGAGTGAAAATTTCGGTCCCAGAGGAAAGTACTGCTGCGCCTGCGCGTTGCTTCGCAAGTAGCGCGTGTCGCCGGCGATGCCCCACTCGAAGTTCAGGCGCAGGTAGCGCCCGGCGGTGGGCGCAATCGCGCTGTCGCGTGCGTCGCGCGCCCAGCCCAGCGTGATCGGGATCGACAGACTCGACGCGCCGAAGTTGAAACGGTAGTTGTGGTAGCTGTTGGGCAGCCTGTCGCCGCGAATGTCGGTCTGCTCGGCGCCCAGGCCGACGAACACCGTGTCGTACTCGCTGAACGGAACGCCGAAGCGGATCGACGCGCCCTTGGTCACGAGCTCGTACTCCTCGCCGCTTTGCGGGTTGAACGGCTTGACGGTGCGGTAGTACACCTCGAGGGCGCGCGAGATGCCGTCGATCGTGAAGTAGGGATCCACCGTGCTCAGCGAAATGGTTCGCGTGGAGCGGCTCGTGTTCAGCTCGAGGCCAAGGTAGTTGCCCGAGCCGAACACGTTGTCCTGCTTGATCGACGCCGTCAGCGAGAGCTTGTCGGCCGACGAAAACCCGGCGCCGATGAGCAGATTGCCGGTGGGCTTTTCGGTGAGCGTGAGCGTCAGGTCGACTTGGTCCTGCGCGCCCGGGACTTCGGCGGTGTCGATGCCCACGTCCTTGAAGTAGCCCAGGCGATCGATCCGGTCACGCGACAACTTGATCTTCGCGCCGTCGTACCAACTCGCCTCAAACTGCCTGAACTCTCGGCGCACGACTTCGTCGCGTGTGCGGCTGTTGCCGGCGACGTTGACGCGCCTGACATAAACGCGGCGCTGCGGTTCGGCCACCAGCGCGACGGCGACGCGCCCGGTGCTGCGGTCAATGTCGGTGCGCGGCTCGACCCGGGCGAAGGCATAACCGAAGGTACCGAAGCGGTCGACAAAGGCTTTCGTCGTGTTCGTCACCGCTTCGGCGCGATACGGCTCGCCGGGCTTGAGCCGGACGAGTGTCTTGAAGTCTTCTTCCTTGCCCAGGTACTCGCCTTCCAGCGTCACCGCCGTCACGGTATACGGCTGACCTTCATCGACATTGATCGTGATCGAGATTTCCTGCTTGTCCGGAGAGATCGCCACTTGCGTGGACGTGACCGCGAATTCGAGATAACCGCGGTTCAGGTAATGCGAGCGCAGCGTTTCCAGGTCGGCGTTGAGCTTGGAGCGCGAGTAGCGGTCGGCCTTGGTGTACCAGCTGAGCCAGCCGCCGTCGTTCAACTCCAGCAGGCTTGTCAGCTCGTCTTCGGCAAAGGCCTTGTTGCCGGCAATTCGCAGCTCGCGAATCTTCGCCGGCGTGCCCTCGGAAATCGTGAACGTGACGTTGACGCGATTGCGTTCCTGCGGCGTCACCGTCGTCACGACTTCGGCGCCGTAGAGGCTGCGCGTCAGGTACTGGCGCTTGAGTTCCTGCTCGGCGCGATCCGCCAGCGCCTTGTCGAACGGCAACCCTTCGCCGATGCCGAAGTCTTTCAGCGACTTGGTGAGCGTGTCCTTGTCGAACTCCTTGAGCCCCACAAAGTCCAGGCTCGCGACGATGGAACGCTCTTCGACGATGACGATCGCCACACCGGCGTCGATGTCGATGCGCACGTCTTTGAACAAGCCGGTGGCGAACAGCGCGCGCAACGCCGCTGCGCCCTTTTCGTCGTTGTAGGTGTCGCCGATGCGAAACGGCAGCGAGGCGAACACGGTTCCCGCGTCGGTGCGTTGCAGGCCCTCGACACGAATGTCCTTCAGCACGAACGGGTCGACCGCCCAGGCGCTGCCGCCATGCAATGCAGCAGCCAGCACCACACTGAGAATCGGAAGACGAATGGGGCCCAGCGGAGATTGAAAACGCATGCGGTCGGGATTGCTCAGGGTCTGGATCAGTACAGGCCCAGCAAGCGAGCCACATCGTTGAAAAGGGCCAGCGACATCATCATCAGCATGATCGCCACGCCACCGCGCTGGAGTCTCTCGAGCCAGAGTTCGGAGACCGGCCGCCCCGTCACAGCCTCGAAAAGATAATACATCAGGTGTCCCCCGTCGAGCATCGGCAGCGGCAGCAGGTTGAGCACGCCCAGACTCACGCTGACGACAGCGAGAAAGCCGAGGTAATACGCCAGGCCCAGACGCACCGATTGGCCGGCGTAGTCGGCAATCGTGATCGGACCGCTGAGGTTCTTCAACGAGGCCTGGCCGATGACCATCTTGCCCAGCATCTCAATCGTCAGCGTCGACATCTCCCAGGTCTTGCGCACCGCGCGCCCCAGACCGTCGATCACGCCGTAGCGAACCGTCAGCAATTGCGGCGGCTGGCCCGGAAAGGCTTCGATGCGGCCAATGGGTTTCGGTCCGTCGCTCACGACGTTGGGCAGAACTTCGAGTTCGAGCTGCTGCCCGGCGCGTTCGACGCGCCACGCCATGGTTTTGGCGGTGCCGCTCGCGCCGCTCGCCTGGATCAGCTCGCGAATCATCGAGGCTTCGGCGATGCTCACGCCGTCGATGCTCATGACGCGGTCGCCCGCGCGCAGGCCGGCGCGCGCTGCCGGGCCACCGGGCTTGACCTCACCGAGAACCGGCTCGCTGAAAGGCCCGCCCAGGCCGATGCGCTGCATTGCGGCGGCGTCGATTTCGGTGCTGCCCAGACGATCGAGTTCGAGCACGACTCGGCGCTGGCCGCGACCGTCGCGGTCGCTGACCATGAGTTGCAAGGCCTGGCCGCGCATCACGGCGCGTGTGATCTGCCAGCGCAAATCGCTCAGTGAGTTCAAGTCTTGCCATTCGGTGCCGTCCGCCGACCAGGCGCGCGCCCAATCGCCCGCGCGCATTCCCGCGCTTTCCGCCAGGCTGGCGCGCGCCGGCGGTGCGAGAACGGCTTTCGCCTCTTCGATGCCGATCCAGTGCGCCGCCGCGTAGAGCAACACCGCCAGGAGAAGATTCGCGAGCGGCCCGGCCGCGACGATGGCGGTGCGTTGCCAAAGGTTCTTGCGGTTGAACGCGGCGTGCACTTGATCGGCGGCCACCGGCGCTTCGCGTTCGTCGAGCATGCGCACGTAGCCACCGAGCGGCAACGCGCAGACCACGAACTCGGTCGCGTCCGGGTGCGCCTGACGCCGCCAGATGACGCGTCCGAACCCCACCGAAAAGCGCAACACCTTGACGCCGCACGCCACCGCGACGCGGTAATGCCCGTACTCGTGAATCACGATCAGCACGCCCAAGGTGAGCACGAACGCAAACAACGTCGTCAGCATGGCGCGAGCCCTTCGATGAATAACGCGGCGTCGCGGCGCGCGTGCGCGTCGAGCTCGAGCAGGGCTTCGATGCTGCCAGCCTCACCTGCCACGCGCGCGAGCGTCTGGGCGTTGACGGCGTGGATCTGGTCGAAGCGAATTCGCCCAGCGAGAAACGCCGCGACCGCGGCTTCGTTCGCCGCGTTCAACACCGCCGTGCTGCCCAGGGGCCCTTCGAGCGTGTCCCAGGCGAGTTGCAAGCCGGGGTAGCGCGCGTGGTCAGGGGGCTCGAAATTCAAAGCGCCGAGCGTCGAAAAGTCGAGCTGCTGGGCGCCTGAGGCGATGCGCTCGGGGAAGGCCAGGCCGTAAGCGATGGGCACGCGCATGTCGGGCGTTCCCAGTTGTGCGAGCACGGAGTGGTCCCGGCACACGACCATCGAGTGCACGATGCTTTGCGGGTGGATCACGACTTCGATTTGCTCAGGCAACAGATCGAACAGCCAGCGTGCCTCGATGACTTCGAGTGCCTTGTTCATCATCGTCGCCGAGTCGACGGAAATCTTGCGACCCATCACCCAATTCGGGTGCGCGCACGCTTGATCGGGCGTGACGTCGCGCAGCGTTGCCGGGTCACGCTGGCGAAACGGCCCGCCCGAGGCGGTGAGCACGATGTGGTGGATGCGTGCGCCCCAGGTGCTGCGGTCTTCGGGGAGGCACTGAAAGATCGCCGAATGTTCGCTGTCGATCGGCAGCAGCGTCGCGCCGCCCGCGCGCACGGCGTCCATGAAGAGCGCGCCGCCGACGACCAGCGCTTCCTTGTTGGCGAGCAGCAAACGTTTGCCGGCCTTCGCCGCCGCCAGGCACGGCGCCAAGCCGGCGGCGCCGACGATGGCGCCCATCACGGTATCCACCTGCGGGTGCGCCGCCAGATCGCACAGGGCTTGCGCGCCGTGCAGCACTTCGGTGCGCACGGCCTTGGCTTGCAGGCGCGTTGCCAGATCGCCGGCTTGGGCCGCGTCGCGTACGACCGCGCAGCGCGGCTTCCACGTCACGCACAGATCGAACAAGGCGTCGATGCGACTCTGCGCCGTCAAGGCGAAGACCTCGAAGCGCTCCGGGTGCAACGCCACCACGTCGAGCGTGCTCTGACCCACCGAACCGGTGGCGCCCAGGATGCACAGGCGTTGGCGCGGCGAGCTCATGGTGGGTTGCATCGGAGCCGCACTACAACGACGCGAACGCCAGCGCCGCCGGCACGACGGGAAGCAGTGCATCGAAGCGATCGAGCACGCCGCCGTGGCCCGGCAGCAGGCGGCTGCTGTCTTTGGCGCCTGCGCTGCGCTTCACGAGCGACTCGAACAAATCGCCGACAACGCTCAGCGCAACGAGAAACACGACGACCAGCACCAGCCCCGCCGCGCCGAGTCGCGCCAACAGGTGCGTGAACAGGCTCGGCGAATCGAAGGCGAACGATCGGTCGACGATCATCCAACCGCACGCCAGCACCAGCACGCCGGCCATGCCGCTCCACACGCCTTCCCAACTCTTGCCCGGGCTGATGGCCGGTGCGAGCTTGCGCTTGCCCCAGGCACGCCCGCCGAAGTAGGCGGCGATGTCGGCCATCCACACCACACAACAAATCGACAACAGGAAGTTGACGCCGACCGCACGCGCGTTGACGATCGCAAGCCAAGCCAAGCCGAGCAGCACGACACCGAGCAGCCAGCGCAGCGGCTTCGGCTGCGCTGACCACGCAGCAACACCGGCACGCAACGCCGCCGCGCCGCCCAAGGTCCATAACAACAGTGCCACCCACCACAACAAGCCGGGCGCGGCGTTACCCCAGCCGGACGCGAAGGCCGCTGCGCCGGCACCGGCCAGAATTGCAGCCAGCCACAGGGAGAACGACGCTGCCCCGTTCAAGCGACCCCATTCCCACGCCGCAGCAGCAATCAAGAGCAGCGTGAATGCGGCGAATGGCCACGGTGAGGCGGCGACGAGCGAACTCACCAACACCGCCATCAGCGCCAACGCAGTGATGATTCGCTGCTTTAGCATTTCAAACCGCCGCGGGCGACACGGCCACGTCTTTCAAGGCGCCAAAGCGGCGGTCGCGGCGTGCGTAGTCGGCCAGTGCCGAGTCGAGGTCTGCCGCGCCGAACTCGGGCCAGAGACGGTCGGTGAAGACGAGTTCGGAGTACGCCACCTGCCAGAGCAGGAAGTTGCTGATGCGCACTTCGCCGCCGGTGCGGATGAACAGGTCCGGATCCGGCGCGTAGCTCAGCGCCATGTACCGGTTCAGGCGCGCTTCGTCGAGTTCGTCGGCTGTCACGCCGTCTTCGATGGCGCGGCGGCACGCTTGCACGATGTCCCAGCGTCCGCCGTAGTTGAACGCCACCGTCAGGGTGATTCGTGTGTTGTGCCGGGTCGTCGATTCGGCCTGCTCCCAGGCCTGGCGCAGCTTCTCCGACACCTGGGTGCGGTCCCCGACGATGCGGATGCGCACGCCGTCGCCGGCGAGTTTGCGCAAGTATTGCGAGACGGCGACCAGAACGAGCTGCATCAGGCCCGAGACTTCATCGCTCGGGCGCTTCCAGTTTTCGGAGGAGAACGCAAACACGGTGAGGTACTCGATGCCGCGCTCAGCGCACGCGTGCACCATGTTGACGAGCGTATCGACACCCTTCTTGTGGCCGAAGAAACGCATCAGGAAGCGCTTCTTCGCCCAGCGCCCGTTGCCGTCCATGACGATGGCAACGTGGCGCGGCACGGTGCTCGGTTTGGACGCGTCGGCGTCGCTCACGCTGGACACGGCCCTTGCAGCGCAACGCCTGCCGGAAGGAGGTGGATCCGCAGCATCAAACGGCCAGGATCTCGGTTTCCTTGGCCGCGACCAAGCGGTCGATCTCGGCAATCGTGCGGTCGGTGAGCTTTTGCAGCTCGTCCAGCGAGCGACGTTCTTCGTCTTCGCCGATGACTTTGTCCTTCAGGAGCTTCTTCGCGTGATCGTTCGCGTCGCGGCGCAAGTTGCGCGCGGCGATGCGCGCCTCTTCGCCGGCGTGGCGCGCGACTTTCGTCAAGTCCTTGCGCCGTTCTTCCGAGAGTGCCGGCATGGGCACACGCAGCAAGTCGCCCTGCGCGGCCGGGTTCAAGCCGAGATCGGACTCGCGAATCGCCTTCTCGATCTTTGCGCCCATGCCTTTTTCGTAAGGCTGCACGCTGAGGGTTCGCGCGTCGAGCAGGGTCACGTTGGCGATCTGGCCGATCGGCACCGGCGAGCCGTAGTAGTCCACATGCACCTGATCCAGGATTCCCGGATGCGCGCGGCCGGTGCGAATTTTCTGCAACTCACCCTTGAACGCTTCGAGGGTTCGCGCCATTTTCGATTCGGCGGTTTTCTTGATCTCCGCAAGACTCATCGCAAAGCTCCTCGAGGAAATGTGGCTTCGCCACTTTGCTTGAGCCCCCCTCGGAGGGACGGGCGCTCACACATGGACCAAGGTGCCTTCGTCGTCACCCTGCACGACGCGCAAGAGCGCGCCCGGCTTGAAGATGCTGAACACCTTGATGGGCAACTTCTGGTCGCGGCACAGCGCAAACGCCGTCGCGTCCAGCACTTGAAGCTTTTTCAAGATCGCCTCGTCGAAGCTGATTTCGCGGTAGCGCTTGGCGTTCGGGTCCTTCTTCGGGTCAGCGCTGTAGACACCGTCGACCTTGGTCGCCTTGAGCACGATCTGTGCGCCGATCTCGGCGCCGCGCAGTGCCGCGGCCGTGTCCGTCGTGAAGAAGGGGTTGCCCGTGCCGGCGGCAAAGACGACGACCTTGCCCTCTTCCAGGTACTGCAGCGCCTTGGGGCGCACGTAAGGCTCGACGACCTGCTCGATCGCAATCGCCGACATGACGCGCGCGACCATGCCCTCCTGGCGCATCGTGTCGGCCAGGGCGAGCGCGTTCATGACGGTGGCGAGCATGCCCATGTAGTCTGCGGTCGCGCGGTCCATTCCCACCGACCCGCCGGCGACACCGCGAAAGATGTTTCCCCCGCCGATCACGACGGCGACTTCGACACCCAGCTTCGTCACTTCCTGGATCTCACGCACCATTCGCACGATGGTCGCGCGATTGATGCCGTAGGCGTCGTCGCCCATCAGGGCTTCGCCCGAGAGCTTGAGCAGAATGCGCTTGTACGCGGGCATGCGGCGAACTCCCTTTGAAGTGTCAGGCCAGGCTGATGATCGTGGCGCCGAGTCTAACGTCGCTCGGCACCCGGTCGACGCCGCCTGCGCCCGGACTCAAGCGCCCTTGGCAGCGGCGATCTGCGCCGCCACTTCGGCAGCAAAGTCATCGGTCTTCTTCTCGATGCCCTGGCCTACGACAAACAGCGTGAACGCCTTGACCCGCGTGGCGCGCTCCTGGAGCATTTTTTCGACGCTTTGTTTGTCGTTCTTCACGAAGGCCTGGTTCAGCAGGCTCACTTCCTTGAGGAACTTCTGCACCGAGCCTTCGACGCGCTTGGCGACGAGTTCGGCGCTCTGCACCGGCTTGTTCTCGGCCTTGGCCTTCTCGGCGTCTTCGGCCGCCTTCATCGTCGCGACGTTGCGTTCCGTCGTGATCAATGCCGCGGGAACGTCGGCCGACGACAGCGCCACCGGCTTCATCGCCGCGATGTGCATCGCGACGTCTTTCCCGGCAGCGTCGTCGCCCGTGAACTCGACGAGCACGCCGATGCGTGTGCCGTGCAGGTAATGCGCCAGCTTGCCGCCGCCGGCATAGCGCTGGAAGCGCCGGATCGCCATGTTCTCGCCGATCTTGCCGATCAGGCCCTTGCGCACGTCTTCGATGGTCGGGCCGAAGCCGTCCTGGCTGTGCGGCAGTGCGCTCAGCGCGGCCACATCGGCAGGGTTGTGCTTGGCCACCAGGTCGGCACACGCCTGAACGAGTGCGAGAAACGAATCGTTCTTCGTCACGAAGTCCGTTTCGCAGTTGACTTCGACGAGCGCGCCGGTCGTGCCGGACACGCTGGCCGCGACCACGCCTTCGGCAGCAATTCGCGACGACGCCTTGCCCGCCTTGCTGCCCAGTTTGACGCGCAGCAGCTCTTCGGCGCGCGCCATGTTGCCGTCGGCCTCAGTCAGCGCCTTCTTGCATTCCATCATCGGCGCGTCGGTTTTGGCGCGCAGTTCGCCAACCATGCTTGCAGTGATTGCGGGCATTCAGAATCCTCCTTTGAATTCGCCGACTCGGTGAAACCGCCGACGAACCGTGTCCCACTGAAAAAAGGGGCTGAAGCAGCCCCTGTCTCGCCCCCGTGCGGGGTGCTTGACCTGGCTCAGACGGTCTCGTCGACCTCGACGAATTCGTCGCCCTTCGGTGCCACGGCGTGCACGACTTCATTCAGCGCATTCGCCTTGCCTTCAAGCACCGCGTCGGCCACGGCGCGCGCGTACAGCGCGAGCGCCTTGCTCGAATCGTCGTTGCCGGGAATCACGTAGTCGATGCCGATGGGCGAGTGGTTCGAGTCGACAACGCCGATGATCGGAATGCCGAGCTTTTTCGCTTCGGCCACGGCGATCTTGTGGTAGCCCACGTCGATAACGAACATCGCGTCGGGCAAGGCGTTCATGTCCTGGATCCCGCCGATGTCTTTTTCCAGCTTGGCGAGTTCACGCTGGAACATCAGTTGCTCCTTCTTGATGCGGATCTCGACGCCGGCTTCGATTTGCGCCTGCATGTCCTTGAGCTTTTTCAGCGACGCCTTGACCGTCTTGAAGTTGGTCATCATGCCGCCGAGCCAGCGCTGGTCGACAAAAGGCATGCCGGCGCGCTTGGCCTCCATGGCAACGACTTCGCGCGCCTGGCGCTTCGTGCCGATCATCAGCACCGTGCCGCGCTTGGAGGCAATCTGGCGCACGAATTTCAACGCTTCCTCGAACAGAGGCAGCGTCTTCTCGAGGTTGATGATGTGGATCTTGTTGCGATGGCCGTAGATGTACGGGGCCATCTTGGGGTTCCAGAAGCGCGTTTGGTGTCCGAAATGGACACCGGCTTCCAGCATTTCACGCATGCTGATACTCATGTGGGCTCCAAAGGTTGGTTCTAGAATCCGGCTTCAATCGCTGCACCGCGCTGATTCAGGTTGCCCTGGTTTCGCGCTGACAACGACACCTTTCGATTGCCGGATTCGCGGCTCGTCTATCGGGCTCGGCGCGAAAACGTTCAGGAAGAACAACATTCGGCATCGTGCTCAGATAAACCGGCGGAGTGTAGCACCCCCATGACTGTCGACCTCAGCACGGCACGCGAGCAGATCCTCGCCGCACGCGCCAGCGCCGCAACCTTGATGGAGCAGAGCATTGCCGCTTGCGAGGCCCCGGCGAGCGCAAAGGCGTTTCTCAGCACGCGCTTCGATCTCGCCCGCGCGCTGGCCGCTGGCGTTGACGCGGCGTTCGCGCGCGGTGCGCCGCTGCCGCCGCTGGCCGGTCTGGGCTTGAGCATCAAGGACTTGTTCGACGTGCAGGGCGAGGTGACCGCGGCAGGCTCGATCGTCCTTGCCGACGCAGCACCGGCCCGCAACGATTGCCCTGCCGTGGCGCGCCTGCGCCGCGCCGGTGCGGCCTTCATCGGCCGCACCAACATGAGCGAATTTGCGTTCTCCGGGGTGGGCATCAACCCGCATCACGGCACACCGGCCAACGCGGCCACGGCCCGGCACGACGCCACGCCCCGCATTCCGGGCGGCTCCACCTCCGGCGGCGCGGTATCGGTCGCGAACGGTGCGGCGTGGGCCGCACTGGGCTCGGACACGGGAGGCTCGATTCGCGTTCCTGCCGCGCTGCACGGGCTCGTCGGCTTCAAGAACACAGCGAGGCTGACGCCTGCGCAGGGCACGGTGCCGCTCTCGACGACGCTCGACACGGTGTGTGCGATCACGCACTCCGTGCG